>NZ_CBAUBA010000003.1:0-137929 GCF_964796385.1 Aquirufa sp.
TTCCTAGCTGCAGAAATCGAATACGTACCACTCGTATTCACGCGAAGTTGACTACCTGTTTCAGCGAGGGTGCGTCCATCTTGCTTCCATATATAATCTATCCCTGTGGGCTTATTCGTTGCCGCAATAAAATATGGACTTGCAATCGCTAAGCTAGGCTTCGCTGGTAAGTCTAAAAAGGACACTTGCACGGAGGCAGATTGAGCAGATTTACAACCCAAACTATTTGTAATTGATACATTAAATGTGCCAGAATTTGTCACTTTGATTACTTTGAGCGTATCGTTTGTTGACCACCGATAAGACCCGGAACCGCCTGAGACACTTAATTCAACAGATGCACCTTGGCAAGCAATTAATTCACCTTTCGATAATACGACTGGGGCTTGCGGGGGAATTAAATTAGCAATCTCGAAAGTAGGCACGCTAAACTCATTTCCAAGTGCATCCTCGAATCGTAATGAATATTTACCCGGACTTAACGTTTGCTTAGTTGACTGTGTACTAATCACTGATGCAGTACTATTCAACCATTGTGTTTTTGCAAAATTCGATTTAGTGGATACAACAAGTTCATTTGCTGGACCACATTGCAAAGTGATTATTGGCAAAATAGCAGGCAAAATAGGCTTAGAACTTGCAAAGAAGGACGCATTTAATTTATCCTCCCATAAATCAGCTAATTGCCCAAACGCATTAGGCGTAAAGTGCACGCAAGAAGCAATAATATCATTTGAGCGGGGAATTTCTACTTGATCTGTGTTTGGTCCACTGTATAGTTCAGCAAAAATACCATCTGTAAGCATTTCCTTTTGACCAGCAATAATTTCAGGATTCCACAATGGAGTAGTACACGTACCATCCACAATTCCCGCGAATCCATAATAGGCAGTAGCTCCAAAAGAAACCTCACTTATAACCCAAGGAATTGTCAACCCTGTCTGTCTCCGCAAGGTTTCAATTACTTCAACAAAGTATTTTTTGTATTGTATCTTATCTACTTTTTTGTGGTAGGTATCTGACTCTCCTTGATGCCAAAGAATGGCTCGTACCCCATTTTTTACGCCATACAACTCCGAGGCCCGCTTTAGATTGGAATAAGGGAAACCAGCAACATACATTTGACCAGCCGCCCACGGATTTTCAGTCGCTAATCCACGCGAGGATTCCGCCCAATTTTGCATACTTGTTCCTAACCAAGCAACATTGATAAAGCAGACTGGCACATTAAGTTTTGAAACCAAAGAATCACCCAATTTAGCCCAGTAATATTTAGATAATCCCAATGGACCAATGGTTGTTTGATCCGACATTTGTGTAAAATCCGTAAATGGAAAGTCCGTGGAGAGATTATTAAGTAGTCGGTGATTCGGATTTTGGTTATACTCCGTATAGAAACTATACACATTTGCACAAATCACACGATCATCCGCAGCACCCTTTTCCCCTTCTCGCCAAACAGTTCCTTGTGCATTCGACTGCCCTGCAATAATGAAATTTTCACCCACACCCACACGCGAAAGTGATGTTGAATCCAATGCCTTGCCATTAACTAAGCTTCGTATCCACATGGTATACCAACCACCTTTTGCTTTAATTTGACCTTGAAAAAGTCCACCCGCAGGATTCGAATCTAACGAAGTCCAGTTGACCAAAGTTCCTTGGTTGGCCTGTACGGGCACCATCTTAACCTGCACGGATGTCGCGCTTACCGCACAATTCCCAAGAATAGAAAAACTGGCCTCATTTGTATTACTTCGCTGAAACACTTGTCGGTTATGCGGGTAGCTAATCGTTACTTGTGCGACAAGCAGGGAGGGTAAAAAACAAAAAAATATACCTAAAATTCGTTTCATCATGAGAAATTGTGACTGCTAAATTACCAATTTTACTGAAAGACTTGGGAGCTGTAATGAAAAAAGTCGCACCCAATTAGTATTCGGTACGACTTTAATCAAAAAAGCATTTAGCTTATTCTCCTACTACTGAGAAGGCAACTTTATGTTTAACTTCTTTATGAAGATCAAGTGTCGCAGTGTAATCACCCGTCATCTTAACTTCAGCATCGAAGGATATTTTCTTACGATCTACATCAAAGCCTTTTTCCTTCAACATCTCAGAGATTTGGATGCTCGTAACACGACCAAAAATCTTACCACTATCACCCGCTTTCGCAGCAATAGTTAAATTCATTTCACCAATCGCTGCTGCTAAATCAAAGGCATCTTGACGAATTTTCTCCACTTTGTGAGCCGCCTGCTTAATGTTTTCAGCTAATACTTTACGATTGGATGGAGTTGCCATTACAGCAAATCCCTGTGGGATAAGGTAGTTACGACCGTAACCAGCTTTTACAGGAACGACGTCGTTCTTGTATCCTAACCCAGCAATATCCGTTTTTAATATAATTTCCATCTTATTTACCAATCAAATGTTTATCAGGTTACCCCAGTTTATTTCATACCATCAGCCACATATGGCATCAAGGCTAAATGACGTGCACGCTTAATTGCTTGCGCTACATGACGTTGGAATTTCAAAGAAGTTCCCGTAATACGACGAGGTAAAATCTTACCTTGCTCGTTTACCAACTTCAATAAATAGTCTGGGTTTTTGTAATCAATATATTGAATGCCAGCTTTCTTAAAACGGCAATACTTCTTGCGATTACTATTTTTATCTACAGGTTCGTTAACTAATGTCATCTTATGCTTCTGTTTTTTCTGGTTTTCTACCTACTAAACCTTTTCTCTTTTTTTCATTGTACAATACTGCGTGTTTATCTAACGCAGTCGTCAAGAAACGAATTACTTTTTCATCGCGCTTGTACTCAAGCTCTAATTTCGCGATAAACTGAGGATCCGCTGCAAATTCAAATATTTGATAGTAACCTGTGTGCTTGTTTTGGATTGGGTAAGCCAACTTACGTAAGCCCCAAGCATCGTCATGAACGATTTGCGCACCATTATCTACCAATAATTTTTTGAATTTTTCAACGGCGTCCTTTGTCTGTTGCTCAGACAAAACGGGAGTTAAAATGAACACCGTCTCGTAGTTTTTTAATTGCATACAAAATTGTTGTTTAAAAACTTAAAAAAAATTTGGATTGCAAAAGTATGAAAAATACATAACAATCAAAAACTTACAAAAAATAAATATGAATTATCGAACTTCGAACGAGCCCAATCCAATTAAAAAACCTTCTGCATACAACTCAATTTCATGCTTCCCAACGCGATAGGCATTAGGGCGCGCATAAATAAACTCCACCGACTGATGATTATTTTCATAGAAAATCCGCTGCTTCGCCGTGTAGGTAAGCTCGTTACCTTTGAACATCAGCGAACCGGAACCCAAGGAATAGTCAGATATGGTATTGCCTGTAGGCTCTATGATACGCAAATATACTGTTTTGATTTCTTTGGAGGCCAATGGATTCATTTGCAAATGAAACATTACCCGAATCTTTTCAATCCTTCTCGCTTTTTGATTCTGAGCACCTGACTCCTTACCTCGCGATGAAATCGCATACACATTGACTCCCTCAGCACGCAATGCAGCGGCAACCGTAACTTTCTCTGCTAATTCTTGATTGCGAACTTCCAAAACGCGCGAACGCTCATTTAATTCCTTTTGTTTTACCCCAAATGTTAAACTCGAGTCACGCAATGCCTTTTGAACATTTGTCAAACCATCTTTTAAGAGCTGTGCCTCCCTACTCAATGAATCATTCTGTGCTAAAAGCACCCCATTTTCCCGACGTAATTTCTTGATTTCTTGATCTTTTTGACCCAACAACCGTAAATAATAGGCTAGCTTTTTTTGGAATTGCTCCTCACCCATTTCTGGATGTTCCTTTAATTCCTTCTGATCACCCAAAATTTGCAACCGAGCAGTCTCCAATTCTGAAATACGACCGCCTAATTTCTTGATTTGAACCATCCGAACCTGCAATTGCTTCGAAATTGAATCCAGGCGCTCTTGCGCATTGGCAACAAAATTCTCTTGATTAACGCCTAATCGATACCAATCAGGCTTATAAATAGTCATTACCAAGGAAACGCCCAGCAAAAGTACGACCATAGACAATAGCCATATGGTACGTTGCGCGCGTTTCTCTTGTTCACTCATGGATTCGGAATTTGTCACTGATATTTCCTTTGTTTGGACTAAGCCTTGAAATCAAAAATAATAAATTAATTTTACTTTGCAATTTTCAACTCCCCCACCATGTCAATCGCTAGCGAAATTTCTCGTATTCAAAACGAACTCAAACCGTTTCCAACCCGACTAATTGTCGTCACAAAAACGCGTAGTATCGCCCAACTTCTTGAGACACACGCCACTGGCGTATTAGATTTTGGCGAGAATAGGGTACAAGAAATGGTCGAAAAACACGCCCAGCTGCCCGCAGAGATCCGGTGGCATCAAATCGGCCATCTGCAAACCAACAAAGTAAAGTACATCGCTCCGTTTATTCACTTAATCCATTCCGTTGATTCCCTGAAGTTACTTGCTGAAATAAACACCCAAGCGAAAAAAAATAACCGAATTATCAACTGTCTACTTCAAATGTACATTGCACAAGAAGAAAGTAAATTTGGCCTAGACAAACAAGAACTTATCGATTTATTGAATGACCCATCCTTACCCGGACTCACCCATATCCGTATTATTGGCCTCATGGGAATGGCAAGTTTCACCTCAGATCAAGCACAAATTACCCGTGAATTCAGCTCACTACAAGCTATTTTTCAGCACTTAAAAATGGAAAAATTAGGAGAATCAACGGGACTCGTTTCATGGGACGAACTTTCCATGGGCATGTCTGGAGACTATATGCTAGCCGCAGAACACGGATCTAGCCTCGTGCGCGTAGGCTCCGCGATTTTCGGCGAACGTAACTAAAAAATCCCGATCCATAGGACCGGGATTGAATATTAATTTAAAGGGCTATTTAGCGAGCCAACGACATAACCTCAAATTCCATGGTACCTGCTGGCGCTTGAATTTCTGCTTTCTCACCCACCTGCTTACCCAATAAGCCTTTCCCAAACGGGGATGATACCGAAATTTTACCTGCCCGAAGATCCGCCTCCTCTTCCGAGACAATTGTGTAGGTCACTTCCATACCCGTCTTGGTATTTTTAATTTTTACAATCGAATAAATCGAAACTTTCGTTACATCGATGGTCGATTCATCCAAAACACGCGCATTGGAAATAACCGTCTCCATTTTAGATATTTTTAATTCTAAATGACCTTGCGCATCTTTCGCCGCATCATATTCTGCATTCTCACTCAAATCTCCTTTGTCCCGAGCCTCCGCAATCTGCTTTGCCATATCTGAACGTCCTTGAATCTTCAAATGATGCAATTCTGCCTTTAATTTTTCAAGGGTCTCTGCCGTGTAATATTGAAAATTTGCCATAACGAAGCGATTAATTTAAACGTATCTAAAAACAAAATAGAACGGCCTCCGACCGTTCTACTTAAAATATGTGTAGTTTTGTTTCGGATTCAGAACTAAAATAAATGTTGTTTAACTAACACGTAATCAGTTTTTTTTGAACTGCAAATGTAATCAAAAAATGTTTCCAAAAACCAAAAAACATTTTTTTCCATTCCATTCACATGATGCGCATTGTATTTTTTGGTACTCCTGATTTCGCGGTTGCTAGCCTCGAGGCACTCATTCAGGCCAATTTCAACGTCGTTGCCGTTGTCACCGCACCCGACAAGCCCGCCGGACGTGGCATGCAACTCCAATCTTCTGCCGTTAAACAATTCGCCGAAACCCAAGGCCTACCCGTACTTCAGCCCCTAAAGCTAAAAGACCCCGCATTCGTCGAAGAATTAAACTTATACAAACCCGACCTACAAGTAATTGTCGCCTTTCGCATGCTTCCCGAAGTCATTTGGAGCCTCCCCCCTTTAGGTACATTCAATCTACATGGATCACTTTTACCCAACTACCGCGGAGCCGCACCAATTCACTGGGCAGTCATCAACGGGGAAACAGAAACAGGAGTTACCACCTTTTTTCTCCAACAAGAAATCGATACAGGAGATTTACTATTCCAAGAAAAAGAACTCATTTCGCCAAAGGATACCACCGGAGACGTATATGAACGTCTGATGCGGAAAGGAGCCAAATTAGTTGTCAAAACGGCCCAAGCAATTCAGGCCAACGACATCCATCCGCAACCTCAAGATGAAAGCAGCCCCATAAAAGCTGCGCCCAAATTACATCGGGAAACAGGCCAACTACATTGGTCAAAAACTGGGGAGGAAATTTATAATCTTGTTCGCGGAATGAACCCATTTCCAAGCGCACATACTGAATTTCAAGGTAAAAATTGTAAAGTAATCCGCGTAGAATTTCATCCTGAGCCAATTCCCAGTCTGGGTATAGGGATTTGGGACACGGACCTAAAAACGTTTTTACGCGTTGGATGTAAAGATGGATATATCAACATCCTAGAATGGCAAATGGAAGGCAAGAAAAAAATGAAAATTGAAGACTTTTTAAGGGGATATTCATTTACTTTTTAGCCACAAACTCCCAGCGACCAAGCGCATAATAATACCCATTACTTCCACGTGGTTGCACATACACCCAGCCCGCCTGAGTATCCGCCAATACGTACGCTGACTCGGAAAATAGGTTATTTTGAGGTGGAATAAGCGCAAATTGACACGCACAGATTTGACCTAATTTTAACGTGTTTAAAGTCACCAGTAATTCCCTTGTATCCTGTACATTCTCCGGTCGGCCCGCAGCATAAATACGCGCATAGTGATCACGGTATTTTTCGAATTCAAAAGCCAAAAGCGGATATTGTTTAACTAAAGCAGCACTATTCACCAGGCGCTGTACATGTCCTGGATCCGGAAATCCTACAAAATCTCCACCCCAAAATAGTCCGAGGGCTTTCGCCGCTTGCCCCATCTGGGAATACCGTGCACTTCGACGTAAGTACCGCCCGCGCGAATACAAACCCACATCCGCTGCCAAATTAAAATTATGAAAAGATAAAAATACCTGCGAACGCCCCATTGCATTTAATTGTTGCTGGCGCTTGAGGTTACGGATCGCTTGAATATAGCGGGCCGACCAACCTTTAGAGCGCAAATGTAGCATCAAGGAATCTTTTTGTGCAGAAAAAGCTTGAATTTCAGGCTGTAAATAAGACGACCACAGCGAATCCAAAGCCGGATAATCAGCAGCTAAACTCGCTAAATATAGTTTCGAAATCGAATCTGTGGCTATCACTTCCCGACCATTAATCTGCAATTGCATAGGCCCCGAAGCACTATGGCTTTGCAACGTATCACGCTGACGATACATCGAGAGCAAATCACGAATACCTAGGGTAGAAATGGATTGAGGCCGACAAACAATATGGACAGAATCTTCTTGCGCTTGACTAACCCAAGGCAGGAAAAGTAGCCCAATTACAAGAAATAACCGCATTATTTGATTGGAATCACTAGCTGCTCACCGCGCAACGTTATGTCTTCTTTCTTATTATTCGCCTCCATAAGCGACTTTTTTGACACCTTGTATTTCTCAGCTACCACACGTAAAACATCTCCCGGACCAACCGTATGCATGGCTTTGATTTTAACTTTCACCTTCGATCCAGCCTTAATACCACCTGGATTCATGGCTTTCAATTGATCTTCAGTTAAGCCAAATCGAGTCGCAATAGACGATGCCGTTTCGCCACTGGCCGACTGAAAACTATAGGGTTTGCCTGCTGGCTCTTCTACAGTAGGTTCCGCCGGAACAACTTCCGCCTCAGCTTCTTTCTTTTGCTGAGCTAAATCTACCGATGAAGTATCTGCCGGTTTGGTCGTATCTGGTGCAATATCCATCGAAGAATCCACCACCATGGTTGTCGCCACATCCCCTAAATACGTTTCATCTTCTTCCAATGCCTTTTCAGCCTTCACTAATTGATCCGTCTGAGGGCCTAAAAAATGCTCATAACCTACAAATACGAGTCCTGCCAAAGTCGCCAATAAAATCAGTAATGTGATTGCCGGCAAATTAGAACTGGAACTTTCCTTAAAAAATGAAAATGGATTCTTCATAAATTACTTACTAGCTGATTTAGTTTGTTGGCTCATCTCCCCCACCTTCTCCACTAACTCAATTTTATAGGCAGCTAACTTTGCTGATAAATCTTCATTTGATATTGCCAACATCTGCATGGCTAATAAGCCAGCATTCTTGGATGCATTTAAAGCAACGGTTGCTACCGGAACGCCGTTTGGCATTTGTAAAATAGATAGAATAGAATCCCAACCATCAATTGAATTAGATGATTTAACAGGCACTCCAATGACCGGTAAAATAGTCGCCGAGGCTACCATGCCCGGCAAGTGCGCGGCGCCACCAGCGCCGGCAATAATCACTTGTATACCTCTTTTTTGGGCATTTTGTGCGTAGTCCAACATCTTTACAGGTGTCCGGTGAGCGGATACAATATCCACTTCGTAAGCGATACCAAAATCCTTACACACCTGAATCGCGTCTTGCATTACTGGCAGATCAGAGCTGCTTCCCATGATAATTCCGACCATATTTCAACGTTTAACTAATCACGCGGATTAGGTTTTTAACTTGATTTGCTTTCTCAATAATGGCGTCTTTCGAATCGCCTAGAATTGTAATATGTCCCATTTTGCGGAACGGCTTTGTTATTTTCTTCCCATACAAAAATGGAAAAACACCCGGAATTACCAAAATATCAGCAAGTCCTTCGTATTTGGCAGACCCCGTAAATCCTTCCGCACCTAAGAGGTTTAACATCCCAGCGTACCCAAATGACCTTGTACTGCCCAAAGGCAAGCCAGTAATAGCTCGTAAATGCTGCTCATATTGAGAACTCTCGTTCCCGCGAATCGTTTGATGTCCCGAATTGTGCGGACGTGGGGCAATCTCATTAATTAAGACCTGCCCATCTTTTGTCAAAAACATTTCGACCGCTAGAACACCCACTAACTCCAATTTATTGATTAAATCTACGGCAATATTTTCAGCTTGCTTTTCGATATTCGTCGTAATTTCAGCTGGCGAAAACAAGAACTCCACTAGATTTTGCTCGGGGTGGAAAACCATTTCAACAGCTGGGAAAACGGCTGTTTCTCCCTGTGGATTTCGGGCAACGATCACGGCTAATTCTTTCTCGAAATCAACCGCCTTTTCTAATAAGCCAGGCGCATCAAATCCTTTGGATACAGATAGGCCATCTGCAATATATTGTACCCCTTTTCCGTCATAACCACCTTTACCTAGTTTGTGAAAAGCAGGTAAAAAATCAATATGTTGGCTTAATGAAGCCTGATTATCTGTCAATATAAAATCGGCCGTCGGAAAACCATGATCTTTAAAAAACTGCTTTTGCAAGCGTTTATCTTGAATCATCTGTAAAATATGCGGCTGGGGATAGACCTTTTTGCCTTCTGATTCTAATTGCTTTAATGCTTCAATATTAACATGTTCAATTTCAATACTGATCACATCGTATTTCTGACCAAATCGATAGACCGTTTCATAATCCTGAAAAGAACCTTGTTGGAAATTTGGGGTCAAATGATGGCATGATGCTTCCGGATCTGGATCAAGACATGCGATTTGCAGGTCTAAATCAATAGCGGCTTGAAGTAGCATGCGGCCTAATTGACCGCCTCCTAATAAACCGATGGAAGGCAACGCTTTATACATAATTTGGAAAAGAATGGGTAAAATTACGGCTTTTGTTTTACCTTTGGAAATTATTTACCCTCGCAAACAAAGAAATATCAAATGACAAAGCGCACAATGATCCTAATAGGATTTTTAGCCTTCGCAATCGCTAGCCGATTTTTAGTTGTATTCAATCCCGCTTGGGCTAATTTTTCCCCGATTGCCTCAATGGCACTTTTTGCAGGAGCCTATATATCGAATCGTTATCAAGCCATTTTATGGACGATTTTACCGATTTGGATTTCGAACATGATTTTAAATAACGTTTTCTACAGCCAATATTTTGATGGTTTTTCATGGGGAATCGACTTGGTACAAGTTGGCCTTTTCGCAATCGTACCCTTCATTGGTTCACGCATCAAGTCATTCGGTGGTTTTATCGGCGGAAATGTAGCTACTGTTTTAGGATTTTTCATCCTGTCTAATTTCGCTGTTTGGGCGGGAGATGCGATCGGATATGGTTTTACTTCAGGAAATGCAGTGGTTTATGCCAAAGATTTTTCAGGCTTGGTTGCATGTTATGCCAATGCACTTCCATTTTTAAAGAATTCCATTCTTAGCCAATTCGTCTTTTCAGCCGTTTTGTTTGGCGGATTTGAATTTGTGAAATCAAAAAGTTTAGCCTTGCAAAGTCGCTAAAATTTAAAGGGTTTACATTCGGATTTTTTTAATCTTGTTTGTACACTTTGCCTTCGCGCATCACAAATTTCATTTTCAAAATGTCTTCCATTCGCTGAGTAGGATCTCCATCCACCGCGACGATGTCAGCAAATTTTCCAACCTCAATCGAACCAATAATATCTGATTGACCTAATAAATCGGCGGCGGCTACCGTAGCTGATTGAATGGCTTCCATCGCTGGCATACCCGCTTCGTGCATCAAGATAAACTCATTTAAGTTTTTACCATGGCCAAAAACGCCCGCATCCGTTCCAAAAGCGATTTTCACACCTGCCTTATAGGCTTTCCCGAATGTGGATTGGATAATCGGCCCAATAGTTTCCGCCTTTTTCTTCACCATTTCTGGGTAATAATTAGGAATCTTAGCTGAATCCGCCACGGAACGTCCTGCGATGATCGTAGGCACATAATATGTTCCATGCGCTTTCATTAATTCCATTACTTCCGGAGTCATATACGTTCCATGTTCAATCGAACTTACACCACCCAAAATCGCACGCTTCATGCCTTCAGCTCCATGGGCATGGGCGGCAACTTTATATCCATAATCTTTTGCCGTTTGAACGATTGCTCTGACTTCTTCTTCTGTGAATTGGGCTCCTACACCGTCTTTGGCATAGCTTAAAACACCTCCGGTCGCTGTAATTTTAATTAAATCAGAACCTTCTTTGTAACGCTGACGTACCGCTTTCACTGCATCGGATATGCCATTAACGACACCATCCTCAGGCCCTAAATCCTTTTTAAATGTTTCGTTTAATCCGTTTGCATCATCCGCATGGCCACCCGTCGTCGCAATGGAAACACCTGCTGTGAAAATTCGAGGACCATCTACGATACCTTTGTTGATGGCATTACGTAAACTAATCACCACATGCGATCCACCTAGATCACGTACCGTCGTAAATCCTACGTTTAAAGTTTTCTTTGCGTGTACAAGCGCTTGATAGGCTATGTCTCCTGGATTTTTAGTGAATCGATCTAGATACGCGTTCGGATTGGTTTCACTTTCCATGTGCACGTGCATGTCAATTAAGCCGGGCAAAACGGTCTTATTTTTTAAATCAATAATTCGATCTGATTTCCCAGCAGGAAGATATCCTGCCTGAACACTTTGAATCTTTTTACCTTCCACAACGATGGTATAGGCAGTTTGTACTTTTCCGGCCTTCACATCGACCATTTTTCCACAGTATAACAGCGTTTTCTGTGCGAAAAGGGCGATTGGGGACAGTAATGCGAGTAGTAAAATTTGTTTCATTTTACAAGGGGTGTTGGGGGTAACGCTGCCGGGGTCTTCAACCCCGGCAGCGTTTACCGATCCAACAATTCTACGAAAAAATTCGACTTCTTGTACCCAGAAACTTGATAAAAACCGAAATATATCAGTTAGTTGATGATTTCATCAACAAATCTACATGTCCCCAAAAGCTCGGATAAGACTTCGCAACCACGCCTGGCTCATGAATAAGCAGTTCGTGTAATAAGCCAAGCGGTGCAAAAGCCATAGCCATGCGGTGATCATCGTAAGTTTCAATTTCAGGGCAAGCACCCTCTTTTTCAAATGACCCCGCCAGGGTGTATAAATGATTTGGCTCGACTTCGACTAGGCGAGCACCTATTTTGACTAATTCATTTTGAAGTGCTAACACGCGATCCGTTTCCTTCACCTTGAGGGACTCTAAACCAGTCAAATGCATGGTGATGTTTTTGGCAGCTGCCACCACACATATGGTTTGCGCCAAATCCGGACAATCCGTAAAATCCCAGCTCAATTCGCTGACCGCCTCACACTTAGTCAAGAGGTACCCTCGGCCAGTAAACGTGCTTTTTACACCCAAAGGCAACATAATATTACGAATCGCAGAATCACCTTGTAACGAATCTTCCTTCAAGCCTAATAACTCCAAGGAGCTATCCGCAAAGGGTGACAACGCCACCATCGAATACCAATAACTCGCACCAGACCAATCGGATTCGACAGCAAACTTTGCCGACTGGTAAACCTGTGCCGGAATGTCAATTAAGCCTTTTGACCAATCTATAACAGCTTTGATTCCGAACTGGCGCATCTGTGCCAGCGTCATTTCTATGTATGGTTTTGACCCTAAAGACCCCGTAATCTGCAAACAAATTCCCTCCGGTAACAAGGGTGAAATCATTAAAATAGCGGAAATAAACTGCGAACTCACATCGCCTCGTATTGATAAATTACGAGACCCCGAATAGGCAAACCCATCCAATTGCAAGGGCGGATATCCCTCATTCTTCAAATAAGTTATTTGAGCCCCCAAGGAACGTAAGGCGTCAACCAATATCCCAATCGGCCGTTCGCACATGCGAGGAGTTCCCGTCATTTGCTTAGAAGCCCCAGTAACCGCATAATAAGCTGTTAGAAAACGCATCGTCGTACCCGCATCCAATACATCAGCGATCGGATTAGAAGAATCCGCAAGCAGACGAATCATGGTTTGGGTATCGCGCGCTTCTGCCAAATTCGATAATTGACTCACATGGCCTCCCGCAAGGGCATTGATGATTAGCGCTCGATTGCTTTCAGATTTAGACGAAGGCAACGGAATCAGTTCTTGAAACGAATTTAAACGGGGAAATAGGCGAATTTGACTCAAAATAAGTATGCTTAACGCAATTTTAAAGTAACTAACGTAACAATAGCTAAGATGATTCCCACAATCATAAAACGGGTTACGATCTTAGACTCATGGTAATTTTTCTTTTGAAAATGATGGTGCAATGGCGACATTAAAAAGATCCGACGCCCCTCACCATATTTCTTTTTGGTGTATTTAAAGTACCCAACTTGCATAATCACAGATAAATTCTCGATCAAAAAGATGCCACACAACACCGGAATCAACATCTCTTTACGAATCACAATAGCCAGCGTAGCGATCACACCACCCAACATCAAACTGCCCGTATCGCCCATGAAAACCTGAGCCGGATAGGCATTATACCACAAAAACCCAATGCACGCACCCACAAAGGCCGCACAAAAAATAGCCAATTCACCTGAATTAGGGATGAACATGACATTCAGATATTGAGAGAAAATCTTGTTACCCGAAACGTAAGCCAAAATAGCCAAGGTCAATACAATAATCACCGAAGTACCAGCCGCCAATCCATCAATTCCATCCGTAATATTCGCCCCATTCGAAACCGCCGTAATGATAAAAATGACAACCAAAACATACACCACCCACACATATTGATCCGGTATAAAACTCGGCAAAAGCATATTGTAATCAAACTGATTGTCTTTCAAAAATGGGACCGTCGTCATTAAAGACTTCGAATCCGTGAATGATTGCACCTGCGAACCATCCGCTAAAACCTGAACCTTATCAAATATCCGAACCTTGATATGTTGATTAAAGTACATGGTCAATCCCACGATTAAACCGAGGCCGATTTGACCTACAATCTTGAATTTGCCCGACAAGCCCTCCTTGTTTTTCTTGAAGACCTTGATGTAATCATCCGCGAAACCAACGGCCCCAAGCCAGATAGCTGAGGTTAATAAAAGTACAATATAGACATTGGTAATTTTAGCAAAAAGCAAGGTTGGGATAATCAAGGACAACAAAATAATGAAACCACCCATAGTAGGCGTTCCTTTTTTAGCCATTTGGCCTTCCAACCCTAAATCGCGAATTTCCTCGCCAATCTGTAACAATTGCAGCCGACGAATCACAGCTTTCCCCCAAATTGCCGCTATACCCAATGACGTAATTGTTGCCGCGAAAGCACGAAATGTGATGTATTGAAAAACGCCGGTTCCTGGAATATTTAAGGTCTTGTCGAAGTATTCGAAGAGATAATAGAACATGCCTGCAGGTTATAAAAACAGTATAAAAAACAAAAATGCAAAAAAATAGAACGAAATCAAATTACGCAGCGTAGGCCTCCGCAATCACCTGCTTGTCATCAAAATCATATTTTACACCTTGAATATCTTGGTAGGTTTCATGACCTTTCCCAGCCACTAACACAATATCTCCAGGCTGTGCAATCGTACGAATCGCTTGAAAAATAGCTTCCTTCCGATCCGAAATCCGTTGTACTTTTAGGCGATCCCCACTCGGTACTCCTGCTTCCATTTGGTCCAAAATAGACTCTGGATCCTCAAAACGTGGATTATCAGAAGTCAAGACTACAACATCACTTAGGGATGAAGCCAGTTCAGCCATAATCGGCCGCTTACCCGCATCGCGATTTCCGCCACAACCCACGACCGTAATTATTCGTTGCTGTTTAGCGCGAATCGCTTGAATCGTCTTCAACACATTTTCCAAGGCATCCGGGGTATGCGCATAGTCGACAATCGCCATTTTATTTAAAGGGCCGGCCAACTGCTCAAATCTACCTGCAGCGGTTTTTAGGGTTGATAATTGAAGCAAAACTTCGTTTTTATCTTCGCCTAGCAAGATAGCAGTGGCATAAATCGCCAACAAATTATAGGCATTAAACAAACCAATCAGTTGCGCATGAATCTCAATGCCATCGAATTCAACTTGCAATCCGGAGATGACATTGGCTTTGATCTTTGCCTTAAAATCCGCCGCGTTCAAAATCCCGTACCTGTATTTGCGTGCTGCGGTATTTTGCAACATAACCATTCCGCGCTTATCGTCCACATTAGTCAATGCGAAAGAACCGCTAGGCAGGTCATCAAAAAATCCTTTTTTGGCCTTAATGTACGAATCAAAAGTCTCGTGAAAATCTAGATGATCTCGAGTAATATTTGAAAATATAGCCCCCTTAAAAACTATACCATGAATCCGTTTCTGCACCACGGCGTGCGAACTAACCTCCATAAAAACATGGGTACACCCGTCGGCAAGCATATCAGCAAGCAATCCATTCAATGCCAATGAATCTGGCGTGGTATGTGTCGCAGGAATAACTCGGTCTTGAATTTTATTTTGAACCGTTGATATCAACCCGCAGCGATGGCCCAATTGTTTGAAAAGTTCGAATAACAAAGTCACGCTAGTCGTTTTTCCATTCGTACCAGTAATACCTATCAAATTCAATTTCGCAGAAGGATTTCCATAAAATTCCCCAGCTGCTAATGCCAGCGCCTCATTAGAATCGGGCACTAAGACGCACGTCACATCTGCTGGAATATCGGTTGGCATTGTCTCCACCACCCAGGCGGTACATCCCTGCTGATACACCTGAGGTAAAAATTGGTGCCCATCTACCTGAGTCCCGGGAATAGCAAAAAACACACTGCCGGCAACAACCTTACGGGAATCAAAACACAAATGAGCAACCATTGCATCTGCACCAAACAATTGGGCACCTTTCACCCCGCGCACTAATTCAACTAATGACGTCATATTAGTGTAATTGAATAAGCATTAGGGCATTTTTTCGAAGCGGAGTACCGGCAGGAATCGATTGGGCTATCACATTCCCTATCCCCTGCGCACGCACTTTAAATCCACGATTTTCCAAAGCAAAAAGTGCATCACGCAAATTCATCCCCATGACATTAGGGACGACCTTGGGTAACAAGCTGATTGGTACATTTTGAACCGCCTTTTTATCCAAGGTAAATTGCATCCACCGACCATCTTCTTCGACCTTTGGAAAACCAAGATTGGCATATAAGACCCCGTGATCCAAGGGATGAATCATGTGACCTAGTTTTGCATTGTTCAATGAATCAGGCAGATAGCCACTTAAGCGGCGCTGCAACTTCATGTCACGGGAATAAATGTGATCTGCAATATCCTTGAAAACGGGAGCTGTCACTTGACGCGCATAGGTTCCCTCGGAACTTCCTTCTGGTTTATCCATGGCAACTAGCATGGTATATTTTGGATTTTTCACAGGAAAATACCCAATAAACGACACATAGTACGTCCCTTTAATGTATTGACCATTAACCCCCCGTCGCTGCGCGGTACCTGTTTTTCCTGCAATACCATACGCCGTACCTTTAAGGTTTGTTCCTGTCCCGCGTTCGACCACGCCTTCCAGCATGATCTTTATTTTCTTTAAGGTTTCCGCAGAGCAAATGGGCTCTTTATCTTTTTTCTGCTTCACCGTAAAATCGGTAATGACCTCATTTCCAATGGTAGCTTTTTTAACAATAATAGGCTGAATCCAATAGCCGTTGTTTGCGATGGCATTATAAAATGTCAATAAATGAAGTGGCGATGTATTAGAGGAATAGCCAACAGAGGACCACATGTATTGCAACGCATCCCATTTCGGAGGAAGTGGAAATTTAGGGGTATAATAACGGGGTTTAATCTGAAAATCTAACGGCTCAATCAAATGGAATTTTTTCAAATAATCATAATATTTGGCCTGCTTTTGCGAAAAAACACGCTGCATCAATTTTATCGTACCAATGTTTGATGAATGCTCAATAACTCCCTGAACCGTAATCGTACCATAATCGTGCGAATCTGACATAGTTCTATTAAACACCGTGTATTTCCCGCCTGTCGTAACCATATCCGTCAAGGGCATTTTAGACTCCTCCAACATGGCCATCATGGAAGGTAATTTAAACACAGAACCCGGATCATGCTCTGAAACTTCAATGGCATGATTCGCAAATTCAGAATAGCCTGTGGGGGAGCTTGCATTTTTAGTCAAATTCGAAATTGCCTTGATTTCACCCGAAGCTGTCTCCATTACAATGGCCGTTGCATAATTACCTTTAAAATCTGCCAAAGCCTTCATTAATGCCAATTCCACAATATCTTGAATATCAACATCCAACGTCGTCTGTAGATCTACACCACGCTGCGGAATAATTTCGGGCGTATTCTCTATCGGACGCCACGTATTTTTATCCATTTTGGCGAAATATCCTTTGCCAGGAACCCCGCGTAATTCCGTGTCAAAAGCTCCCTCGAGCCCCACTTTAACTTTGTCTTTCATGTAGCCAACTGTCCGATAAGCCATTTGGCCGAAAGGTGCATAGCGTACATTTACTTTATCAAAGACAATTCCAGTCTTCACAGGCGATTTTTTGTTCTCCCGAAATAGTGGAAAATTCATAACAAGCTTTCGCTCCTGAAAGTCGAGCAAGCGGTTATTTAGTAATAAATAGGTTCGCTTATTTTTCTTAGCTGAGACAATTTTGTCGTAATATTCATCCGCAGTGCGATCCTTAAAAAAATTAGCCAAATGCTCCGCCAACTCCCGTACATGAGCAGTAAATAACTTTTCGGCTTTCGTTGATTTGTTGTACACCGATGGATCCATGCCTAAACGGTATTTAGGCAAAGAAGTTGCCAATAAACTTCCATCATCTGAGTAGATATTTCCACGGGTGGCGTCTACCATCCGCTCTTTGATATAAATCGAGGAGGCCTCCTCGCGCAATTCGGGTCCTTGAATAAAGACTAATTTGTATAAATTCCCGACGAGCAGAAAAAATGCTGCTAGCATAATAATAAAGAAAATCCGGAAACGGAAGGTAATGTTTTGCCGGATGTTTTGTCGCTTCGGTGCGGCCATATCAATTATTCTTTAACGGGATCTGCAACTACTTTAACTGGTGGGGTTAGGCTAACTTCAAGTCCATATCTTCGCATCGCGATGGCGAGGTAACTTTGCTTGCCAACCTTCATGAAGTCGGCCTTTTGCGTCGTATAATCCGCCCTGATTTCTTCTAATTCTTGCTTCGTGGTAACAATTTGATGCATCCGACCTTCGGCCAACATCGTATAGTAAATGTAAATTAAGATCAATCCTGCGACAAATGTGATGCGCTTGACCAGCTCCATGGGCATTTGACCACCCGTCAAGGAATCAATATTAAAGAGCATTTCCATCGGACTCTCCTTTGGGGGAGCGGTGGTTTTTTCTTGTGCTTCGGTTTCTACTGAACTAGCCATTTTACAATTTACGTGCGATTCTTAATTTGGCACTGCGCGAACGCGGATTTGCCTTTAATTCTTCTGGGCTTGCAGTCATTGGCTTGCGAATTTCAGACGCAAGCGGCTTGTGCAACACCCCAAACATATCTTTATCTTCTTTGCCAAAACAGTCGCCTGTCTTGATAAAATTTTTCACCAAACGGTCCTCCAAGGAATGAAAGGACATAATACACAAGCGACCATCCACAGCAAGCACCGATGGCGCTTGCGCTAAAAACTCCTCAATCACTTGCAATTCTTGATTTACTTCGATTCGTACAGCCTGAAAAGCTTGTGCGAAATACTTAAATTCCTTGCCTCTTGGGGCTAATTTAGTAAGAATTTCTTTGAAATCCGAAGTCGTTTCCAGCGACTTTTGCGTCCGAGCCTGAATCACCGCTTGTGCCAACGTCCGCGCATTTTTTATCTCGCCATACATCCCAAAAATCCGTTGCAACTGCTCGGCTGAATACCCGTTCAATACATTTTTGGCATCCATTGCAGCAGAAGGGCCCATGCGCATGTCTAAGGGACCATCGAAACGTGTTGAAAACCCGCGCGATGCGGCGTCCAACTGATAGGAAGATACACCAAAGTCGGCCAGAATCCCATCCACTTGCTTCACACCATGCAAGCGTAAATACTTTTCCAGATATCGAAAATTGGCTGTTATCAAGGTCAAGCGATCATCTTCGATTTTTTCTGCTTGATTCCATGCATCCGGATCTTGATCAAAGGCTAGCAGCCGACCGCTCGCCCCGAGATGAGCTAAAATTTCTTTCGAATGTCCGCCTCCTCCAAAAGTAACATCGACGTAAATTCCGTCAGGACGAATCGCGAGCCCATCAATGCATTCATGCAACATGACGGAGGTATGGTAGGTTTGTTCTGACATAAATTCAAAATTACAAATTTATCTCTCGGCGTTCAACGAAATTTTAGCTCTATTGGTGATTTTTTTGTCCACAAGATTTAACCTTATATTTGTTGACAAATTTATACCCATGCGACATCTTCTACTACTACTATTTCCCTTTTTTGCACTCGCTCAAAATCCCAAAATAGGTCCTTGGCGAGGTGAATTGAGCCATATGGGCGGTGCATTGCCATTTAATTTCATTATTCAAAAAGGGAGCGAAGCGAAACGGTTCAACATTAACCTCCAAAATGGCGCGGAGAAATTCAACCTAGGCGAATCCTTTTTCCGAGGCGACTCGTTGATTATCCCCTTTGACCTTTACGATTCGGAAATAAGTTGTGCCCTGAATGGCTCAAGTAAAATGAAAGGCTATTGGACCAAAAAAAGAAACGGAGAAGCTATTTTTCGCATGCCATTTCAAGCCGTAGCCGGTTCAACCCAGCGATTTTTAGCGCCAGCTGCAGCAAATATAAATGTTACTGGAAAATATAGCGCTGATTTCTGGGCCGATGAAGCTAGCCATAGCCCCGGGGTATTAATCCTAAACCAAAAAGGAAATCAAGTTACGGGGACGGTTTTAAAGCCTTCAGGCGATTACCGTTTTTTGCAAGGGAATGTCATTGCCGATAGCCTATTCTTAAGTTACTTTGATGGAAGCGGTGTTTATCTATTTAAAACCAAAGTAACTAAGTCAAAAATTGAAGGGTTATTTTATACGGGATTGGCAGGTAAACGAAATATGATTGCGCAAAAGGATGCCAAAGCAAGCCTCCCTGATTTGAAAAAGTTAACCTATTTAAAGCCTGGTTTTGATCGGGTATCTTTCAAACTACCCACACCAGATGGTAGAAGCATCAGCTTAAGCGATGCACGTTACCAAAATAAAGTGGTGATTATTGAATTAATGGGCTCATGGTGCCCGAATTGCATTGACGAATCCCGCTTTCTCGCACCTTTTTACCGGAAATACCAAAGCAAAGGCGTCGAGGTAATCGGTATGGCTTTTGAATATTCACCAGATATCGCGGTTTCTGGACCTAAAATTGCCAATTTCAAAAAGAAGATCTGCATAGATTACGAGGTAGTCTTTGCTGGAACTCCTAACGATGAAACGATCGCCCAAGTGCTACCGATGTTGCACAAAATCAATGGGTATCCGACCACATTCATCATTGATAAAAAAGGAATCGTACGTGAAATTCATACTGGATTTACAGGACCAGGCACTGGGGTTTACTACACGGATTGGACACAAGAATTTGAGAAGACGATTCAAACACTTTTGAATGAAAAATAAACTATTTGTTTGCCTTTTCTTATTAAGTAGCTTTTTTTCACTCGGACAATCTAAATCAAAACGTGGCTGGAAAGCGGCAGCTGCCCTAGCTACCACCAGCGCTTTGATATACAACGATTTTTCACGTACCACGCAAAGCGATTTTCGAAGTAAAAATCTAGCTGATTTCCACACCACCGCTGACGATTATTTACAGTATACGCCTACGCTCATCAACATAGGATCTCACTTAATGGGGCTGAAAACAAAAAACCAACCAAAAGACCAGTTGGCCATATTTGTACTGGGAACCGGAATCTACTACGTGACAGTTAAGTCGATGAAATATGTCATTAACGAAACGAGACCAAACGGGGAACCCTACAGTTTTCCTTCGGGACACACGACGACGGCATTTTTTGGTGCACATGTCTTAGCCAAAGAATATTGGGAGGAACACCCAGCGATTGCAATTACTGGATATGCACTTGCGTCGACTACGGGAATTTTGCGGATGGCCAATAATCAGCATTGGGCAGCTGATGTACTTATGGGAGCCGCAGTAGGCATTGCTTCAGCTGAAGCAGCGTATTGGGTTTATCCAAAATTAAAAAAAGCACTCCACCAGAGTGCTTTTGAATGGGATCCGATTGTCACCCCTAATTTCTACGCAGCGCGTGTTCAAGTCCGTTTTTAGTGCAAAATAATGTAGATCAAAGCTCCTGCTGCATATCCGAGCAAGGCTAATACCCCAATTTTTTTCGCATACCAACCAAATTCAATTTGCTCCATTCCCATGACGGCAACGCCAGCAGCAGATCCAATAATCAAAATACTTCCACCCGTTCCCGCGCAATAAGCCAAAAACTCCCACATGACATGATCCATAGGGAAGTCGGCAAGCGAATACATCCCCATCGTCGCCGCAACCAATGGTACATTATCAACCACCGATGACGCGAGTCCGATCAATGCAACAATAACATACTGATTACCAAATGTTTGCTCCAATACAACAGCTAGCTGCGTTAAATATCCAAAAGACTCCAAAGCGCCAATTGCCAATAAGATTCCTAGGAAAAACAGGACACTCGATGTGTCGATTTTCGTTAAGGCATGTCCTACTGTATATGGCTTCTTAGTTTCCGCATCTTTGTCGGCATGCAACACCTCCGATAATATCCAAACCACACCCAGTGCCAATAAAATCCCCATGAAGGGCGGCAAATGGGTGACTGTCTTAAAAACGGGAACGCCAAGTAGACTAGTTACACCGGCGGCCAACATGATTTTACCGTGGCGATCTTCTTCTGGTGTAAGCTCTGCACGATGGTGAAACGAACCAAGTTTCCGTCCGCGTACCCAAAATGCGGCTACTGCCAACGGGACAATGAGCGAAATCAATGAAGGAATAAACAACGTTTTAATGATGCCTGATGCGGAGATTTGGCCTCCAATCCACAACATGGTCGTCGTCACATCTCCAATAGGGGACCACGCACCACCTGAGTTCGCGGCGATAACGACGACACCAACGAAAAACATCCGGGTAGATTTATCGGATACCAACTTGCGTAAGAGGGTAACCATGACGATAGAGGCCGTTAAATTATCTAGAACGGCAGACATAAAAAAGGCGATAAAACCCGTAATCCACATTAATTTAGCAGGCTGATTCGTTTTGATGAGTCGGCTTACAAAGTGAAACCCATGGTGCGCGTCGACTAACTCGACCAAGGTCATGGCGCCCAATAAGAAAAATAGAATTTCAGAGGTCGAACCTAAATGATGACTCAGTACTTCTAGTTCGTGAGGTCCTTTTACCAATGCATAAACGACCCAAACGAGAACTCCAGTCACTAAAGCAGAAGCCGTTTTATTGATTTTCAAGGGATGTTCAAACGCGATGGCAAGATACCCAATAATAAAAATAACAATAGAGATTAATTCCATGCGGTAAATATAAAAAGAAAAGTCAGGGACTAAAGCCCTGACTTTGAATTATCAATCTATGTTTGAATTTATTTCAATTTAGCAACAGCGGTTTTAATGCGTTCACATGCTTCTACTAGTTGCTCATCAGCTGCAGCAGTTGAAATACGCATACAATCAGGAGCACCAAAACCAGAACCAGCTACGGTAGCCACATACGCTTCGTTCAACAACCACGTACAAAAATCATCGGAGTCGTTGATAGTTGTTGTTCCATCCGATTTTCCGAAATAATATGAGATATCAGGAAATGCATAAAAAGCACCTTCTGGCATATTCACTTTAAATCCTGGAATTTCACGCAATAAACCTACAACTAATTTACGGCGACGGTCATACGCAGCTTTCATTTCGTACGCATGATCCAATGTGCCGTTGAATGCCGCAACGGCTGCTTTTTGTGCGATTGAATTTGTACCCGAAGTTACTTGACCTTGTAATTTTTCGATTCCATCCGCAATCCATTTGGCTGCTGCGATGAAACCAATTCGCCAGCCAGTCATTGCATGACCTTTAGCAACTCCATTAACTGTGATCACTCGCTCTTTTATTTCTGGAATCGATCCGATCGAGAAATGACCACCTTGTGTGAAGTTGATGTACTCATAAATCTCATCTGCCAACACATAAATATTTTCATGACGAGCCACCACATTCGCGATGTCACGTAATTCAGATTCTGTATAAACAGAACCGGTTGGGTTATTTGGCGAAGCGAACATCACCATTTTTGTATTTGGTGTAATAGCTGCTTCGAATTGTTCAGGCGTTACTTTAAAATTATTGTCAAAAGCCCCTTGAACGATTACAGAAGTTCCTTCTGCCAACTTCACCATCTCAGAGTATGAAACCCAATATGGAGAAAAAATAATCACTTCCTCACCAGGGTTAATCAAAGCAGCGATTGCGTTTGCTAATGAATGCTTGGCTCCTGTAGAAACCACAATATTTTCTGAACCCCACTCTAAATTATTGTCGCGCTTTAATTTATTCGCGATAGCCATACGTAAATCTGGATAACCAGCAACCGGTGAATAGCCGTGAAAACCATCGTCTACTGCTTTTTTAGCAGCCTCACATATATGTTCCGGAGTTTTGAAATCAGGCTCACCTACGGATAAACTAATTACTTTATGACCTAATGCAGCTAATTCGCGCGCTTTTTTCGTCATACCTAAGGTAGATGATTCTTCTAAGGCTTGAATGCGTTGCGCTAATGGGGATGTTGACATGTCTGTATACTTCAATATGGATTAAAAACGGGTGCAAATTAGTTTTTTATGGACGGAAAAACTAATGAAAAAAGTAAAAAATGGGGCATTTATTTCAGTTGGCTCAGCTTCGCATACGCTCCATCCGGAATGGCAATGAGCTCTTTGTGCGTACCACGCTCGACGATTTGTCCTTGGTCCACCACCAAAATTTGATCGGCATGCTGGATCGTACTCAAGCGATGTGCAATCACTAAAACTGTTCGGTTTTTCATCAAATTACCTAAAGCTGCTTGGACCAATTTTTCAGATTCATTGTCGAGCGCACTCGTCGCTTCATCCAAAATTAAAATTGGCGGATTACGCAAAACTGCACGTGCGATGGAGATCCGTTGGCGCTGCCCACCAGACAATTTAGAACCTCGATCACCAATTATAGTCGCATACCCATCCTCACTCGCTTCAATAAATTCATGGGCATTTGCAATTTGCGCGGCCGCTTGAACCTGCTCAAGCGTGGCATCTGTTCCAAAAGCAATATTATTGAAAATCGAATCATTAAATAACACGGATTCCTGCGTCACAATCCCCATGAGAGCACGTAGATCCTCCAAAGGAATTTGTTTTAATGGCACCCCGTCAACCGTAATTTGACCTGAAGTTGCATCGTAAAACCGTGGTAATAAATCGGCAAGTGTCGACTTCCCTCCGCCGGAAGCGCCAACGAGCGCGATGGTTTGGCCCTTTGGAATTTCAAACGAAACATCAGTTAAAACGAGACGGCCAGGGACATACGCAAAGCCAACGGATTCAAAACGAATGGATTGCGTAAATGACTTAACAGGAATGACTGGGTCTTGCACCTGAATCTCCGATTCAGTATCTAAAATTTCGATGATGCGATCTGCCGAAGCGACTCCGCGCTGAATACCCGAAAATGCATCCGCAATTACTTTGGCTGGACGCATGACCTGCGAAAACGTGGCAATAAACGCGATAAACGTAGAAGCACTTAATTCGCCATCTCCCGAAATCACTAAGATTCCCCCGTACATCAAAATTCCTGTCACCACCAAAACCCCCAAACTCTCCGAAACTGGCGAAGTTAATTCCTGGCGAAACACCATGCGCAACAACGAATGACGGTACCGTAAATTCGTTTCTTGAAATTTCGAATCCATCACCGGTTCTGCGCGAAACGCCTTAACTACGCGCATCGCCCCAAAAGTCTCATCCAACAAACTGATTATACCACTCAAATGCTGTTGAACCTCTCCGGCCGCACGGCGCAAGCGACGTGTAATTAACGCAATCACGCCACCCGATAAAGGCAAAATGAGTAAAGAAAACAAAGTTAATTTCACCGACATGCTTGCCAAGAAAAAGAAGAACATAATCAAGGTGAATATCTCTTTGAACGTAGCTGTAAATGCCCGACCGATACTATTTTCAACCTCCTGCACATCAGTTGTCAAGCGCGACATTAAGTTTCCTTTCTTTTGTTCCGAGAAATAACTCAAATCCATGCGTATGGCACGTTCAAATACCGCTTGACGCAAAGATGCGATGGTATCCGCCTCCACCGTTTTTAAGATTCGTTGCGAAAAATACCGAAAGACATTAGCTAATAAAACAGACGTTATAATCGCGCCACAGGCATATTGCAAGGCCCCCAAACGACCATAAGACTCTAAAGCCCCATAAAAATAATGATTGAAAACAAATGAAAAATAACTCGGCGAGACCGAGAATTCCGGGAGCGAGCGATATAAAGCGGCTTGACTCGTAGACGCTTGGTTGAATAAAACATTCAACAAGGGAATCAATAAGGTGAAATTCAAAATCCCAAAAAGACTGCCTAGCAGCGAAAATCCGAAATATGGAAATACATGTTTTCGGATCGAACTAGCATAAGACAATAAGCGTAAATAAGTCTTCAAAGGAGTTAATTCAAAATTTGAGGCAAATTACGACAATTTTCACATTTACATGCGTTCGGCGAGTTTGGCATAGACTTCTACGTAGCTGGCTGCGGCCACCGACCAATCAAATTGTTTGGACCATGCCTGAATAGCCTGTTTTTTATCATTTACCTGATAATCTTGCAAACCTTTCGTTAGCGTTTCGCGCATCGAAGCCCCATCAAAAAGTGTAAAATAATAGGCCTCTGGTCCACCCACTTCCGGCAACGAGGTAAATTGAGACAAAAACACCGGTTTTCCGAGGTGCATGGCCTCCACCACCGGCAAGCCAAAACCTTCCGCTAAAGAGGGAAATACAAAAGCTTCACAATGCATATAAAGCGCCATTTTATCTTGCTCAGATACTGCTCCGGCAAAAATTACCCGATCTGAAACGCCCAAATCTTGCGCTTCTTGCTTGATTTTTTCCAAATAATAGGCTTGTTGGGTGATGCCCGCGATGATCAATAATCGATCATTTCCAACCAACAATTGCGGCAACACATGAAAATTCTTTTTCTCCGCAATCGTTCCAATGGTAAACAAAAAAGGACACCCATTTGCGATTAAAGGAAAAGGTATATCAGCCGGAATTTCAGCCAAATTACACCCATTCAGGATAACTTTTTGGGGCGTATTACCCAGCTCAAAATTCGCTTTTACATCGCGCTGCGTATATTCCGAAATAAATACGAGGTAATTAGCCCGATTTATTTTCGCTTGCAATTTCGCCTTGAATCGCTGTTTTTTAGCTTCCGATTTCCGACCATCATGCAAATAATTTAAGTCTTGAATAGTCAATACAATCGAAGCACCGGAACCTGTGGGCATGTATTCCGTATCCTGATGCGTTGCATGCCAAATGTAGGATCCGCTCACAGGACGAAGCCACCATTTATTCCAAAAGTAAACAGGAACACGCGGACTCATTTCATCACTCGAAGTAAAAAAAGTAAGTGCAAATCGATTGGCAATTGCCTGACCTAATTGAAGACAAAAATGGTACAACCCCGTATTCGGGTATTTTAAGCGTTCGGCATCAAAAAAAACAGGAACCTTCACCTAAATGATTTTATAGTTACAATATTCTCCGATCCGCCAGCCCGTCCAATCTTCGATTTGTTGGAGCAATTGCCGACGTAAACTCATTCGCTGACGCAAGGCTACCGTATCAAAATGAAATGGCCATTGCATGGAGTCAATTCGTTTTTGGGCCACAGCCGGATGCGTTCCATCGAAGCGTGTCAGACGCTCCGCATTGCTTAAATCAAAGGTGAAATCCTCCGGCACATGGGTTTCTAACCAGGCGTCATCGTGGTAGAATTGCTGAAAATTGCGTACCTTTTTACTCATCCCTTGTGGTGGTTTTACCCAACCATAATGATAGATGGTGGCGGGAATTAATTTGACCTGAATCTTACGCCCATTCAAACGAAAACCCTGCGCATCTCTGTAGGAATGAATGCCTTTGGCATACTTGACTACTCGAATTTCGCGTCTATACCAGCGGCGAGAAACAGCTTCATAATTATAGGAGCCATAGAAATGTTTGTAGTGAAAAAGTAAGCCTTCCACCTTGGAATCAGTCGCATAGGTTTCCATGGCTTGTTGGATTGCCAACAAATCCTTTTCGTGCACACATTCATCTCCTTGGATGTAAAAAGCCCAATCCGTGTCAGGTGAAATGGCTTGATAAGCTTTGTCGGTTTCGAGCGCAAACGTTCGCCCACCCTCTCGCTGCTGGTCATCCCAAACGGTCTCAATGATTCGAATTTTATCGGAAGGAATCGATTGGATTAATGCCAAAGTCGCATCGTCCGATTTCCCAACTGCGACCACAAATTCATCACAAATAGGCAGAATTGAGGTGATGGCTTCAACGATCGGATAATCGTTTTGAACGGCGTTCCGAATAAATGTGAAGCCCGCGATTTTCATATTAATATTTTACCTGAATGCCGTGATAACGTTCTTGCTCCACATAATCTTTGCGCAAGGGATGTCCTTCCCAGTCGGCAGGCAATAGAATTCGTGTCAAATTCGGGTGATTCACAAATTGCACGCCCACCAAATCATACGCCTCCCGCTCATGCCAGTCGGCCGTTTTCCAAATCGAACTCACGGATGGAATCTCGGCTTTATCTCTTTCTGCCACGACCTTCAGGTGCACAGTGACGTGTTTGGGAATGGAATATAAGGTATAGATCACTTCGATTTGGCCTTGTTCAGGACCTAAGTCAATGGCCGTTACGCATGACAATGAATCGAAATAGGTTTCTGGATGACGCCATAAGAGGTCACAAGTGGCCACGAGATCATTTGCACCAACAGTAATCTGCGCGTTTTTATCATCCCAGCTGCATTCAGCATGGGTATGTAGGCGAATCAACTCAGGTATTTCAGCTAATTGCATCTAGGATTCGTTGTGGAACCACGAGGGTTTCCCGATTAATTTTTTCTTGCAATTTCAACACACCACCTAAAAGTGCTTCTGGGCGTGGCGGGCAGCCTGGAACATAAACATCCACAGGAATAATACGATCAACGCCTTTCACCACATGATAGCCATGCTCCCAGTAGGGTCCACCACAATTCGCACAAGATCCCATCGAAATCACGTAACGCGGTTCAGGCATCTGCTCGTAGAGTCGACGAATCCGATCCGCCATCTTGAATGTTACTGTTCCGGCAACAATCATCACATCAGACTGACGTGGGGAGGGTCGTGGGAAAACGCCGAAACGATCTAAATCGTAATTGGACGCAAACGCCTGCATCATCTCAATCGCGCAACATGCCAAACCAAAGCTCATCGGCCAAAGCGAACTGGCACGAGCCCAATTCAACAGGTCTTCCACTTTGCTAACGACAAAGCCCTCGGATTGCATGTGTTGATCTAAAAAACTTTTCATGTTAGCGGATGACGGTCACGGAACCGATGATTTCTGGATAGTCCTCGTCAGGCTTGATGGAATACATGTACACGCCACTTGGCAATGTTTTCCCATTTAAATATCCGTTGAAGGCTTTCATATTACCGGCTTTATTGGCTTTGGATTTATCTATTTTTTCGTAGTAATCGAAGCCTACTCGCTCAATGATGAGCTGACCCCAACGGTCAAAAATCCTTACTGTGGCAAACAAATATTGATCTAGATTTTCAATTTCGAGGTAATCATTAAGATCGTCGTCATTGGGTGTTATCGCCTCGTAAGTCTTTACGCGAGGAAATACTTTAACGCGAACAGATGACGCTTCGCTTGCGCCTGGAGGCAAAGGACAAGGTGATTTGCTGCCGTCTGGATTAATGATGTATTGATGAACATAAAACTTCTCATCAAACAAGGAGGAGCCATATGTATTTTTAATTACATCCAAATCGACTGCTCCAGCAAATGAATTTGTCGATTGAACAATAAATTTACTTTTTTCAGGAATAGGCTGATTCATTGGATTTGAGGACCAAACCCAATACGAATTTGCACTTATTGAACCATTAACAACGATGGGAACCAATCGATCTGTTTGATCTGCGTATGTAATTAGTTTAGGCTCGGTGACAACATAGCAGGCTTCGAGCTGCCCAAAAACAAAACCTGGTAGGTTTAACAAACAGAACAGCCAGATTAATTTTTGCATAAGAGACAATTAAATTGGGTCATACCTGCGAACGATTTTCGAATTCGCATCAATGGTTTTGTAAATATACCTAAATTCACAAAATTTTTGCCCCATGTCTTTAACCCATTTTTTTGAAACAGATTTAGCCAACCTGCGCGGCATGACGCCCGCACGGCTACCTATGTTACAGACGGAGTTGGGACTTTTTACGTATGCCGACTTAATTCAATATTTTCCTTTTCGCTACGAAGATCGGACGATTGTCCATTCAATTGCCGAAATCAGCGATCAAATGGAGCATGCGCAATTTATTGCGCGCATTCGGTATAAAGAAAAAATAGGCAATGGCGCACGTCAGCGGATTGTTGCCGAATGTTGTGACGCCTCCGGATGTATCGAATTAGTTTGGTTTCAAGGAATTAAATGGTTAGAAAAATCACTGGTTTCTGGACAAGATTACCTGTTTTATGGTAAGCCAACTAGTTTCAATGGGCAATTACAGATGACCCATCCGGAGATGGAGGTGTATAAAGGTGTTCAGCATGCTGAGAAAAACTTCCAGCCCATTTATCCTTTAACTGAGAAACTCCGGAAAAAATACATTGATAGTAAAGTGATTGCCGGATTGCAGAAAAACCTGTTGAGCACGGCATTTCCCTATATCCGCGAAACGCTTCCGGCGGACATCATTCAGCAATTCAAACTGATTTCCAAGCAAGAGGCGCTTTACCATATTCATTTACCTCAATCTGAAAACTGGCTTCGTCAGGCACGCAGAAGACTTAAATTCGAAGAATTATTTTACAACCAATTGCGGTTGATCAAACAGAATTTGGTCCGGAAAGAAACATTTCCAGGTCAAATTTTTGCTTCCGCAGCCTTACTTACCACCTTTTATCAAGAGCACATGCCTTTTGATTTGACGGAGGCACAGAAAAAAGTGATTCGTGAAATCTTTCAAGATATGCGGTCGGGGAAACAAATGAACCGACTGCTCCAAGGGGACGTGGGATCTGGCAAAACGATTGTTGGCTTCATTTCCATGCTACTCGCCATCGACAATGGGGCACAGGCGTGTATTATGGCGCCAACGGAGATTTTGGCAGACCAACATTACCAAGGGCTAAAGAAATTTGCGGATTTATTGGGCATTACCATTGCCAAATTAACTGGTTCTGTGAAGAAAAAAGATCGCGTGGGGATACATGAAGGACTTGAATCTGGGGATCTGAATATATTAGTGGGCACCCATGCCATCTTCGAAGATGTGGTCCAATTTAAAAATTTAGGCCTGTGTATTATTGATGAGCAACATCGGTTTGGTGTGGCCCAACGGGCAAAACTTTGGGATAAAAATAAGGTGACACACCCACACGTATTGGTGATGACTGCGACTCCGATTCCAAGGACTTTAGCCATGACGCTTTATGGCGATTTAGATGTGTCGATTATCGATGAGTTGCCGGTGGGTCGCAAGCCGATTCAGACGACGCATCGTTTTGATTCGCATCGTTTGCAGGTGTTTGCGTTTATTCAGAGTGAGTTAGATAAAGGCCGACAAGTCTACATCGTTTATCCGCTGATTGAGGAGTCGGAGAAGATGGATTTCAAGGATTTGATGGATGGGTATGAAAGTATTTCGCGGGCGTTTCCGGAGGTGCCATTGGGCATCTTGCATGGGAAAATGAAGCCGGCTGATAAGGATATTGAGATGGCGCGTTTTGTCAAACATGAGACAAAGATCATGGTGGCGACGACGGTGATTGAGGTGGGTGTGAACGTCCCGAATGCCTCTATTATGATTGTTGAAAGTGCGGAGCGCTTTGGATTATCACAATTGCATCAGTTGCGCGGGCGGGTTGGCCGAGGTGCGGATCAAAGTTATTGCATTTTAATGACCGGATATAAGCTAGGGGTGGACACCAAAAAACGCATCGAAACCATGGTGCGCACGAATAATGGATTTGAGATTGCGGAGGTTGATTTGCAGTTGCGTGGACCAGGGGATATTTCAGGAACGCGTCAAAGTGGGGCGATAGATTTGATGATTGCGGATTTGGCGACGGATGGGGAAATTTTAAAGGTTGCCAGAGAAACGGCGATGGCGATTTTAGCAAGTGATCCACATCTCGCATTAGACAAGCATGTAATGATTCGGGAGCAAGTAATGCATCAACGAAAAGAGACGACGAACTGGGCTCGAATCAGCTAAGCCCCCTTACCTTTGGCAAACCTTGGAGGATTGCCAAAGGTAGGTTAATTGAGGGTGGGGTCGTCTGGATAAGTTGATAAAATTCGATAATTACCACCTTTTTGATAAAGCACTAATCGCCACAAGGATTCGGGCGTTTCATCGAATACATAGTCTAGCGTCGCCGGCTCCAAAATCCAGGAATCTGACTTCACCTCGCGCTCGAGCTGTCCTGCCGACCACCCCGAATAGCCCACAAAAAACTTAATATCTTTAAATTCAATTTGCTGATTGATGATCGCCTCAATCGCCTGTTCAAAATCACCGGCCCAAAACAACCCAGGTAAAATCTCCTGACCACCTGAAATAAGATCTGGCCTGCGGTGAATGAATTGTAAAATCGTTTGGTCGACAGGGCCGCCAGTATACAAGGGAATCTCCTCCATCACCTTCTCCTCGCGAATCGAATCCAAAATCGCATCTTGCGGATGATTCAAAACTAAGCCAAACGAATGCGAAGAGGTATGCTCACACAACAAAATCACCGTACGATGAAAAGCAGGCTCGTCCAAAAATGGTTCAGCCAGCAATAAAATCCCAGGCTTTAGATCCTCAAACGTATAATCCCTCGGCATAAAAATGTGTATGTTTGTTGGCAAATAAATTCAGCAGCATGACCGCATTCCTCTCTTTGGGTGGCAATCTAGGAAATACACGGGAAATTTTTGAACAGACATACCCTTTGATTGAAAAAAAAATTGGGCAAATACTACAAAAATCGAGCTTGTATCAGACCGCCGCATGGGGAATGACGGATCAGGCCGACTTCCTGAATCAGGTAATTGAAATTGAAACCACGCAAAATCCGGAAGAAATTTTAACGAATTTATTGGCTATAGAACTACATTTTGGTCGGGTAAGAGATATAAAATGGGGGCCGCGCAGCATTGACTTGGACCTGTTATTATTCGGGAATCAACAGGTAAATACACCGCATTTAACGGTTCCACATCCTCGGATACAAGACCGAAAATTTATCTTAATACCACTGGTTGAAATTGCCCCTAATACCCTGCATCCCATCTTAAGAAAATCAGTAAAGGAATTATTAGCACTCACCACAGACACCAGCACCGTGACGCTTATTCAGCATCTGTAAACTTTTGAGTTGGAAATTTCCAGCTTTGACCTACTATTTTTTCATAGTAGCGCTCGTACATAGGAAGAATTTTTTCCAATGAAAAATCTTTCGCCCTTACTAAAGCATTCGCTTTCATTTGCGTCAGTAAAACCTCATCGGTCAAGATCATTAGCGTATTCGAAACCATATCATCGATGTCCCCAATCTCACTAACAAATCCAGTCACACCATGAATATTTACCTCCGAAATTCCTCCGGCATTGGATGAAATAACCGGCACTTCACACGCCATCGCTTCCAAAGCCGCTAAACCGAAACTTTCCTTTTCTGATGTTAAAAAAAACAGATCTGCCAATGACAAGGCTTCTTCAATCGTATCCAATTTACCCAAGAATCGAACATCAGATGCAACACCCAATTCGCGGCATAAAGCTTCCATGCCTGAACGCTCGGGGCCATCGCCCACCAATAATAATTTGGCGGGAACTTGCTTTTGAACTTTGGCAAAAACCTGAATAATATCTTGAATTCGTTTAACCTTTCGGAAATTAGACGTATGCATTAATAGCTTTTCGCCATTTGGGCAAATAGCCAATTTAAAATGCTCTTTAGGTTGCTTGTGAAAGCGCTTTAAATCAATAAAATTAGGGATAACCTCAATGGCACTCAAAATTTCAAACGATGAATACGTGTCATTACGTAAGCTTTCCGAAACCGCCGTGACGCCATCTGATTCATTAATCGAAAACGTAACCACGGGCTCAAAGGATGGATCGCGACCAACCAACGTAATATCGGTACCGTGCAAGGTCGTAATTACGGGCACATGAATCCCTTTATATTTTAAAATTTGTTTGGCTAAATAAGCAGCCGACGCATGTGGAATCGCGTAATGGACATGAAGTAAATCCAATTGTTCATTTACAGTTACATCCACCATTTTTGAAGCCAAAGCTGACTCATAAGGCAGATATTCAAACAAGGGATAGGATGCTACAGAAACTTCGTGGTAGAAGATATTTTCGCTAAAATAGTCGAGTCTAGGTGGTTGCGTATAGGTAATAAAATGTACCTCATGCCCTACCGCTGCGAGTGCTTTCCCTAACTCGGTCGCCACAACACCGCTGCCTCCATAGGTTGGATAACAAATGATTCCTATTTTCATAACTGAAGTCTCAAACGGAAACAAAACTAAGACAAATCCCGAAAGGTTCCTGAATATGCCTTAAATTTGCTAAAATAAATTTAGCCCCATTGAAAAATATCGTCATTTTTGCTTCCGGTTCCGGCTCTAACGCCGAAAAAATCATCGAACATTTTAAGAGTTCTAACGAAGTAAAAATCACCCATATTTTCTGTAATAATCCGGAAGCCGGAGTCTTGCAACGAGCAGAACGTCTTCAAATTCCGTGTAGTTTATTTACCCGCGAGGAGTACAAAAACGGAACAGTTTTGCGAAAAATTCAATCTCTACATACGGATTGGGTGATTTTGGCAGGTTTTTTATGGTTGATCCCTTCCGAATTTGTACAAGCATATCCACAAAAAATCATCAACCTACACCCGGCGCTCCTTCCAAAATTTGGCGGAAAAGGCATGTATGGCCATTTTGTTCATGAAGCGGTAGTCGCCGCAAGAGAAAAAGAATCCGGTATTACGATTCACTATGTAAACGGAAAGTATGATGAGGGTGCCATCATCTTCCAGAGCTCTTTCCCCGTTTTACCGAGTGACACTCCGGAAGATGTTGCCAAAAAAGGTCAGGTGCTCGAACACCGTGATTTCCCTCAAGTGATTGAATCAATCATATTACCAGCCACCACCTAGCACACGATACAATTGGATCGCATGCGTCCACCGCTTTCGCGAGATTTCAAGTAAATCCAATTCAGCTCGCAAGGCATTTTGCTGGGCCGTTAACACCTCCAAATAACTTGTATTTGCGGTCAAAAATAAGGTTCCAACCGTGTTAATTGCCCCTTTTGTGAGTAATACCTCCCGCTCCTTCAATTGATTTTGCCGTTGCAAATAACCCAACGATTTGACTTGCGTATCCCACTCCAAATAGCCATTTACCAATGCATTTTGATAGGCTAAATCCCGAACTTTCCAAGACGATTCCGAGCGCAAAATATCAGCCGTGATTGCAGATCGGTTCAACCAAGGTGTCGTAATGCCCCCCAATAACTGATAGGCCATCGATGCCGGCAACTGAAATAAATAGGCCGGTTGAAAACCTTGTACGCCTAATATGCCCGACAAAACAACAGACGGCTTCAGGGCCAATTTGGCACTTTCTTTAGACTCAAAAGCAGCCGATAAATTCAACTTCGCTTGGCGAATATCAGGACGCTTTTCCAATTGGTCAATCTTAACATTGGCAAACAATGTACTATCCAAAGCACATTGAAATGGATAAGGTGCGCGTTTTATATTACCCGTTGGCTTATTCAAATAATACCGAATCTGATTTTCCAACACCGTAATTTGTTGCAACACATCGCCCTCTTGCGCACGCGAATTCAGCCATTGTGCTTCTAATTGCTGCACTGCCGACTCATTCACTACTCCAGCTTCTTTCTGCACCTTGACCAATTCAAAAGCCTTTCGCTGAATCGCAATATTCGTTTTTAAAATGGACAATTCCTGATCTAAGGCCACTAACTCCCCATAGGCACCAGCAACCTCCGCCACAATTGATGTTATTAACCACTGCTGACCCGCCTCCGTCGCCAGATAACGTAAGGCACTCGCCTTTTTCCGTTTAGCAAGTTTCCCCCAAACGTCCCATTCCCAACTTGATTGTAGACCCATTTGTAGATCGGGAAGATTTTTGGGAATAATTTGGTCATCGGTAATATTGGGAGAAAAATTGGTATCAAAATTACCTATGCCATCCATCGTGTACTTACCAAAACGACGTACGCTTGGTTGGACAATTCCCCCGACGGTTGGCATACGCAACCCGCGCTGATACATAAAATCCGCTCGAGAGGCCGCCATTTCTAAAAACCCAATCTTGATATCGTTACTCCGAACCAAAACCGAATCAATTAATTCAACTAATAAACTGTCGCGCTTCCAACAAGCCTGAACATCCGAAACAGAGCTTTCCTCATTAGGTTGGCGATACGTTTCCAAATCAGCATCCACTCGATTTTGAATGCTCAAGTTTGATTGGCAGGAAACGAATCCTAGGCCAAGCAATAAAATCCAAAATCTATTTTTCATTTTTTGACCATTTAGCCGAGAGCGTCGCGAGTACCACGTACAATCCGGGAATTACTAATAAACCTCCTACCGTTCCTAAAATCATCCCACCTGCGGATGCCGTTCCAATCGTCCGGTTTCCAATCGCACCTGCGCCAGAGGCCACCATCAGCGGAATCAATCCAGCCACAAAGGCAAAGGATGTCATCAAAATAGGGCGTAAACGGGAGAAAGCTCCCTCTTTTGCCGCTTCGATAATCGATGCGCCGTCCTTCTGTTTCGCAATGGCGAACTCGACGATTAGAATGGCATTCTTTCCTAATAAACCAATCAACATCACGAGCGCCACTTGCGCATAAATGTTATTTTGCAAACCAAATAGATACAAGAAAGCATAGGTCCCCAAGGCGCCCATCGGCAAGAAAAGTAGCACTGGGAATGGCAATAAGAAGGATTCATATTGCGCGGCCAACAAAAGATACACGAATAGCAAACAGATCGCGAAAATGAAAATGGCTTGATTCCCAGCCAAATCTTCTTCGCGCGTCATACCTGACCATTCTAGCGTATACCCACGCGGTAGACTCTTCAAGGCCTGCGCTCGGATGATATCCAAAACCGCTCCCGAAGAAAATCCAGGGGCAGGTTCGCCATTCACCATCGCCGATGTAAACATATTGTACCGGGTAAATTGCTCCGGTCCGTACACACGCTTCATCTTCACGAATGAGGAATATGGCACCATTTCGCCGTCTTTGTTTTTGGCATAAAACTTCAGCACATCATCTGGATGCGCGCGGTAACGCGGATCCACTTGTACCATCACTTTGTACATTTGGCCAAAGCGGATGAAGTTAGTTGCATAAAAACTGCCTAACAACGTTTGCAGGTTATCCATGGCTGGCAAGACGTTGACCCCTTTTTGTGCAGCGGCTTCTTGGTCTACTTCCAACATATACTGTGGAAAAGATGGGTCAAAACTCGAGAACGTATTCTGAATTTCAGGCGCCTCATTTAGTTTTTTAGCAAACTCATTTGCTACGCCAGCCAACTTCTGCAAATCTCCAGACCCCGTTCGATCCTGAATTCTAAATTCGAAACCTGATGCATTTCCGAAACCCGGAACGGCCGGAGGCGGGAAAAACTGAATGCTGGCATCCTTGATTCCATTCGTCTTTGAACGAATAATCTCCGTCAATTCGTCGATAGTCTGCTTACGCTCTTCCCAAGGTTTTAAGGTAATAATTCCCGTACCATACGAAGCCCCAGAACCATCGGTCAACAAACTAAATCCGGCCAAAGTAGAAAAGGATTCAATCGCATCTACCCCTTTAATCGACTTGTAGACCTGATCCATCACATTTTCGGTACGCTCTAAGGTCGCTCCAGCCGGAGTCGTCGCATTCACATACAAGGTCCCTTGATCTTCAGTTGGTATAAACCCACTCGGCACAATGCCTGATAGGATCACCGTTCCAGCGACAGAGGCAAGTAAAATCACCCACATCAACAAGCGTTTGCTAATCAAAGCACCCACCCAAACCAAATACTTTTGAGCGATTTGATCATAGCGGTGATTGAAGGCATGAAAGAATTTACCCAACCAGGTAGTTTGATTATGCTCCGGTTTTTTCAACAACAACACGCAAAGTGCAGGAGTTAAGGTCAAGGCAGTCAAACCGGATAAGGCAATGGAAATCGCCATCGTTACCGAGAACTGTCGGAAGAATACCCCGATCGGCCCAGAAAGAAACGCCACCGGAACAAACACCGCTCCCATCACCAACGTAATCGCTAAAATCGCTCCAGAAATCTCGTGCATCGCCTCTTGTGTGGCAGCAAGAACAGGCATGTCTTTTTCTTCCATTTTGGCATGGACCGCCTCCACGACGACAATCGCATTATCCACCACAATACCAATGGCTAATACCAGCGAGAATAAGGTCAATAAGTTGATGGAGAACCCGAAGCCCAACATAAACGTAAACGTACCAACCAGTGAAACTGGCACCGCAATGATGGGCACGAGCGTCGCGCGCCAATCTTGCAAGAAGATAAACACAACCAGGGCAACTAGTAAAAATGCCTCCAATAAAGTCTTTATTACCTCGTGAATCGAAGCATCTAAGAAACGAGAAACGTCATAAGAAATCGTGAAACCCATTCCCGGAGGGAAGGTCGTCGTTTTCAATTCCGACAAACGCTTTTTCACATTCTCAATCACCTCTGCCGCATTCGAACCTGGTCGTTGCTTTAATAATATCGCAGCGGACGGTCGGCCATTTTCTTTCGAAAGTACATCATAATCCAATGACCCAAATTCCACATCGGCCAAATCCTTTAAGCGTAAAATTTGGCCCGTTTCGGTCGCCTTAATAACCAAATTCTCATACTGAGCCACTTGCGTAAACTTTCCCGTATACCGCATGACGTATTGTAAAGCTTGTGGATGTTTACCGGAACTCTCACCGATTTTACCCGGAGCTGCCTCCACGTTTTGATTCCGCAAAGCTTGAACGACATCATCCGCAGATAATTTATAGGCAAACAAACGATCTGGATGTAACCAAATACGCATGGCGTATTCACGTGAACCCATAATATCTGCAAAACCTACGCCATCAATACGCTTCAATTCTGAAAGCACATTGATGTCCGCAAAATTATAAATAAACTTCTCATCGATGTCTTTATCCTCACTCAAGAGGTTCACATACAGCAACATACTATTCACCTCTTTCTCGGTGATTACCCCGGCTTTGATTACTTCTTCCGGTAATTCATCGAGCACCGTCTGCACACGTGTTTGCACGTTTACGGCTGCCACATCAGGATCTGTACCTACTTGAAAGTAGACTTGAATAATACTGGTTCCATCGTTTCCTGAAACAGACGTCATATAAGCCATTCCAGCTACGCCGTTGATGGCACGCTCGAGCGGTGTTACCACGGCTTTAGCACATACTTCCGCATTTGCTCCCGTGTACTTCGTGGTCACGGTTACCGCAGGCGGAGCAATATCAGGGAATTGCGTAATGGGCAATTGCTGCATGGCAATCACCCCTAAAATCACGATAAAAATCGATACAACGATCGACAATACCGGTCGGGTAATGAACTGTTGGATCATCTTAAAGTGCTTTATATTCGTTTAATAATTGACGCATCGGCTTGAAGGTCGACTTGATTTTTTGGCCTTGTTTCACAAGCTGAATTCCCTCAATTAGCACGGTATCTTTCGCTGAAAATCCGGATTTAACTAGATAAAAATGTGGAATGCGCAAGTCTGGAATAATACTCTTCATCTTGACAATACCAGTAGCGTCTTTTACAAATACATAACTTTTCTCTTGAATCTCAAAAACTGATTTTTGGGGTATGGCCCAAAAACCAGCTACTTTTTTAGGTAGCTGAACTTTACCTGAAGCACCATGACGAAGTAACCTAGTTGGGTTTGCAAAGCGCGCACGAAAAGCAATATTTCCCGTATTCTTATCAAATTGCCCATCAATAGTCTCGACTAAACCCGTTTGCGGATACGTATCTCCATTGGCCAAAACCAAGGCGACGGATGCCGATTTATTCACGCCACCTTGATCACTAAATGCCAAATACTCCTGTTCGGACACATTGAAATAGGCGAATACATTTTGATTATCGGACAAGGTCGTCAACAAGGTTCCCTCATCCACCAAACTTCCACTTTTAAAGGGCAAACGATCCACGACGCCATCAAATGGCGCGCGAATGTTCGAATTTTCTACTTTTAATTCAGCGGCACGGACATGGGCACGCGCCTCTTCGCGCTTCGCCGCTAAGCCATCTACCTTCGCAAGCGATATAGCCAATTGGTTTTTCGAAATAATATTTTTATCCACGAGCAAACGGGTATTGACTAAAGTCAATTCCTCCGCTTTTAACTCGGCGGAAGCTTGACCAAGTGCCGCTTTTGCTTGCGCTAAATCAGTTACATATTCTTGACTATTTATCGTGAACATGATCTGACCTTTTTTAACTTGTTTTCCTTCGTCAACTAAAATTCGATCTAGGTAGCCTTTAACCCGCGCACGAATCTCAACATTTTGAACGGCATTAATATCGGCTACAAACTCCTGCTGAATCGTTGTATCGATGGAAATAGGGGATGAAACTTCCAGTGTTTGTATGTCGACAGCCTCTTCTTTTTTAGCTGTACATGCACTTAGAAGTAGTAATCCGAATAGGTATTTTTTCATTGCTACTTAGTTAGGCCTTCCTCCATGTTGCTTGTAGGAAGGCGGTTGATTTTTCTTTTTCACCGTATCTACCCATTCCACATTGGATGATTTAGGCTGGTATTTAGGTGTTTGTGTTGAAGGCTTAATTTCTTTTTCTTCAACGGGATTTTGTAAATTTATTTTTTCACTTAAAGTCCGGTTTATCTGATTTTTGTAGTTTTTGCCTTGGCTAAAGCATACAAAAACCGAACAGATAAACAATGACGCAATTGCGAAAGTTTTCATATCAATTTAATTTATCTGTGCGCGATGCACAGATGACAAGAAGATTTTATGATTTTGTTTCAAAAAAGCATGTGCAATTACGCCATGCGGGGAGGGGGAATAATTTGCTCAAGGAGCACGTTCAATTCAGACTCATTCCGCTCAGGGAATGAAGTCTTTTGCGGGTTAGGTATTTGCAATTGTGGTACTGCATTAATTAATACGGCATGATTCATGCAGTCTTCCGGAGCCCCTTCTTCTACCGAATCTTCTAAAGCTAACTCTTGGGAAATAGCCGTTTCCCCCTTTTCACGAAAATCATCAATAGCTAATGAAAATCCATCTTTCATTAGTAGGCAAAACACAAATAAGAAATAAATAACAATTACTCGCATGCGCTTTTATTCGTTAACTTCTTCATAAGGCACATAATCGCCACCTACTTGATCCGATTTAGCCTTATTTTTCGGTGGAACATAATCCACATCGATCACCCCTTCTTTTCGTTGGGCCGCTTTCTGTTGATTACGTATATCAAACTCCGACTGCCTACGATGTACCTGAGTAATCACATAGCCCTTGAAAACGAGTTTCAACAATGGCCAAATAATATAATACACCAAAAAAATCAGTCCGAGTACCTTTAACATAATTCAATTAACGGCTTAAATATAAATTTCGTTCCCCATACACTTTACGGAAGAAATCATCCTTTAAATCATCGATGAAGTAAATTGCCTCACCCGTCGATTTCATCTCAGGTCCTAGTTCCATATTTACATTTGGAAATTTACTGAACGAAAATACAGGAATTTTGATTGCAAAGCCTTTCTTCACTGGCTTAAAGTTGAAATCTTTCACTTTTTTATCACCCAACATTACCTTCGTAGCATAATTCACATAAGGCTCTTGATAAGCCTTACATATAAATGGCACCGTACGCGAGGCGCGTGGATTCGCTTCGATGATGTATACCACCTCATCTTTCACTGCAAACTGAATATTCAACAAGCCTTTCGTCTTCAACGCGACCGCAATTTTGCGCGTGTGATCTTCAATCTGCTTCATCACATGTTCAGATAAATCAAATGGAGGCAAGACCGAATGCGAGTCTCCCGAGTGAATACCCGCTGGCTCAATATGCTCCATCATACCAATGATGTACACATCTTCCCCATCACAAATCGCATCCGCTTCCGCCTCAATCGCATTCTCCAAAAAGTGATCCAACAAGATTTTATTCCCCGGAATATCCCGTAAAATATCCACTACATGTTGTTCCAATTCTTGCTCGTTGATGACAATCTTCATCGACTGCCCACCCAAAACATACGAAGGACGAACTAATAAAGGATAACCCAATTGGCGACCTAAAGCCACCGCATTATCCGCATCCTCACATACCCCAAATTTTGGATATGGAATCCCCAAGTCTTTCAATAAACTTGAGAATGCTCCGCGATCCTCCGCTAAATCCAAGGCTTCATACGAAGTACCTAAAATCTTTATGCCATATTTGGAAAGTTTCTCTGCTAATTTCAAGGCCGTTTGACCTCCCAATTGTACGATAACTCCCTCAGGTTTTTCATGTTGAATAATGTCATACACGTGCTCCCAGAAAACGGGCTCAAAGTATAATTTATCCGCAATGTCAAAGTCGGTGGACACCGTCTCTGGATTCGAATTAATCATAATCGTCTCATAACCAGCCTCTTTGGCAGCAAGTACCCCATGGACGCAGGAGTAATCAAATTCAATTCCTTGTCCGATGCGGTTAGGTCCAGAACCTAATACCACGACTTTCTTCTTTTTTGATACTTGGGACTCATTGTCCAATACATCGGTTCCTACTTGACCGAAAGTCGAATAGTAATACGGAGTCTTCGCCTCAAACTCGGCTGCACAGGTATCTACACATTTGTAAATACGCTTGATTCCCATCGCATTCCGTTTATCATACACTTCAGACTCCAAACAACGAAGTGTATGGGCAATTTGGCGATCTGCAAAACCTTTGTGTTTCGCTTCTTCCAATAATTCTTTGGGAATATTTGAAAGGGTATATTTTTCTACCTCGCGCTCTAGGCGAACTAAATCTTCAATCTGATTCAAAAACCATTTGTCGATTTTGGTGGCTTGTTGGATCGTCTTAAACGAAATCCCCAACTTAAACGCATCGTAAATATGGAACAATCGGTTCCAAGATGGATTTGCCAATGAGTGCATGATCGCATCTTGGTCACGCAATTCCTTGCCATCCGCTCCCATTCCATTACGCTTGATCTCTAAGGATTGACACGCCTTTTGTAGCGCCTCTTGGAAGTTGCGACCTATGCCCATGGTTTCACCCACCGACTTCATTTGCAAACCTAGCGTGCGATCTGCACCTTTGAATTTATCGAAATTCCAGCGAGGTACTTTCACAATTACATAGTCCAAAGCGGGCTCAAAATAAGCTGACGTTGTTCCCGTAATCGCATTAGTTAACTCATCTAAATTATATCCAATCGCCATTTTGGCAGCAATCTTCGCAATCGGGTAACCCGTTGCTTTCGAAGCTAATGCCGACGACCGCGAAACGCGTGGATTAACCTCAATCGCGATAATCTCATCTGTTTCTGGGTTCAAAGAAAACTGTACATTACATCCACCCGAGAATTGACCAATGGCATTCATCATCTTAATAGCCATGTCACGCATCCGCTGGTAAATCGTATCCGGCAACGTCATCGCAGGAGCTACCGTGATTGAATCTCCCGTATGAATACCCATCGGATCGAAGTTTTCAATCGAACAAATAATAATTACGTTTCCTAAATTATCTCGTAAAAGCTCTAATTCATATTCCTTCCAACCCATGATGGATTGCTCTACCAACACCTCGTGGGTTGGCGAAGCATGCAAACCTTTATTCAGGGCCGCATCAAAATCCTTAGCCTCATGGACAAAACCACCCCCTGTTCCACCTAAGGTAAACGAAGGACGAATAACTAAAGGAAAACCAGTTTCCTGTGCAATTTCTTTTCCTTCCAGAAATGAACGAGCCGTACGACCCTTACAAACCCCCACCCCAATTTCGATCATCTTCAACCGGAATTTCTCGCGATCTTCTGTTGTTTCAATCGCCGCAATATCCACCCCAATTATACGCACACCATATTTTTCCCAAATCCCAGCTGCATCACAATCAATGGCTAAGTTCAATGCCGTTTGGCCTCCCATCGTAGGCAAAACCGCATCGATTTTATGATTTTCTAAGATGTGAATGATCGAGGCTTTCTCTAAAGGCTTTAAATACACATGATCCGCATTCATCGGATCCGTCATGATAGTAGCAGGATTTGAGTTAATCAAGATTACTTCAATGCCTTCTTCCCGTAAGGAGCGTGCGGCTTGAGAACCAGCATAATCAAATTCACAGGCTTGACCAATCACAATAGGACCAGAACCAATAATGAGGACAGATTTAATCGACGAATCTTTAGGCACAGGGTGTATTAATTTTAAGGGTAATGAAAGGTTGTTTTTGACCACATAAGGACTAGGCTCAAAAATTGTACAAAATTAGGGCTTTACCCCCGAAAAGGGAAGTGTTTTTGAAAATAAAATTAAGAGCCTTCGTTCCAACAAAAAATCCCTTATTTTTGACAATTAAAACCTAAAATCGTGCTAAAAATTTTAGTAGCCTTTGATGAAAATCGGGTAATTGGTAAGAATAATGCGTTGATTTGGCATTTGCCAGCTGACCTAAAACGTTTCAAGGCATTGACCACCGGTCATGTCATCATCATGGGTCGCAAAACCTTTGAATCCATCGGGAAACCATTACCCAATCGCACGACCATTGTGATCAGTCGGCAAACCAACATGCAAATCGAAGGCGTAATCCTAGCTCATTCCGTAGAAGAAGCGATTTTAAAAGCAAAATCACTCACGCGGGAAGACATATTTATTGTAGGAGGTGCTGAAATTTATACCTTAAGTTTGCCTTTGGTAGATCAAGTTTTAGTTACGCAATTGCACGATATTTTTGAAGGCGATGCTTTTTTCCCTGAAATTTCCTCAGAAATGTGGGACCTTACAGAACAAGAGCGGGGAATCACCGACGATAAGAATACTTATCAATTTAGTTACGTTACCTACACGCGCAAATAATGCATCAAATCTTACTCAGCGAATCGCCTCTTTCCATCGACGCTAGCTACCAGTATTTACAGGATTCGGAAGCAGGTGGTATTTGCTTATTTGTAGGAACCATTCGCACTAAAAATCAAAATAAGGATGTTAAAAATTTGACCATGGAAGCGTACAATGGCATGGCCAAAAAACAAATGGAACGCATCGCCACGGAGGCTGCTGAAAAGTGGCCCATTCGCAAAATTACGGTCTCGCACCGAACGGGTAAATTGGAAATTGGCGACATCGCGGTGATCATCGGCGTTTGCTCCATCCACCGCGCAGAGGCTTTTAGGGCGTGCGAATGGCTGATTGATACCTTGAAAAAAGAAGTTCCTATTTGGAAGAATGAATTTTACACCGACGGCTCTGCTTGGCTTGTGCCCCATCCTTGATCGACCATCAAGTTGCAGCCGCGAATTTCCGAATTATCAAATCGGCCTAAAACTTTAAAGCGAATACCATCTTCCTCCAACGAACCTAAATCGCGGGTTTCAATAAATGGACAGGAATCTATGTTGGCCAAATCAATAATTTGAATTCCCCCTACCCGACCAGCTTGTGTAACTTTCGCAAACGGATCGGTCACCTCACGTAATTGCACGCGCATCGAAACGCCAGGCGTAAAAATTCCATCGGATGCCGCATATGCCTGCGAAAATAATTCCGTCATGCCGTACTCGGACGCGATATTTGATAACCCTGTAGCTGATTTCAAAAATTCATGGACACGATCGCGAATCCACTCTTCCCTTCGGCCTTTCATCCCTCCCGTTTCCATAAGTACGATCCGCCCTTGTGCAACCGCATCTTGCCAAAAAGCAAAATCTTGACCCGAATCAATCCAGTCCAATAAGCCAAAAGTCACGCCCATCACCCAAATTTTCCGCTCCGTTAGTAACGCGGTCTTAATTTGGCTAACTAATTCCTCGTATTGATTCAGAAAAAATCCGGCAATTGGTGAGCCTGATTCTTTGATGAAATAATCCATCATAAAAACCAAGGAAGAGGTACTCCGTTCTAAGTAGGAGGGCAATAAAGCAAATATATGGTAGTCTATTAGTGGACCATATTGTTGTTCAAAAATGCGTTTGGACTGCAGCTGGTAAAAACCAGGGTCGCAAACTGGATGTTTCGATGAAATTTGTCCTGTCGTACCGGAGCTTTCAAAGTCAAATAAAACGGGCGCATTCCCAGTCTGCACGCGGTGATTTTTGAATAATTCAATGGGTAGAAAAGGGATTTTAGCGAGTGTATTCACCGCCATTGTGTCAATTTGAAGCAATTCGATGTACTGGCGGTACAAAGGGTTGTGCGTCCAGGTGAATTGAAACATATCTAAGGCAATCGCTTCGAAATCCGAATTTTGCATATTCAGAACTTTTTTTTTCAGTTCTGAACGCCGTGATTCCCAAACGTATGACTCGGTAGGCATTGCTTTTTTTGAATATGTAAACAAAATTAAACCAAATCATTAACTTTACGAACTATGTTTCAGATGGCCCGCATTTTATACTGGTTCTTTAGCTTTGTGATCTTTAGCTCTTGTTTACGAGAGCCTGAATGGTCGTCAACTCCCGTCATTAAATTTGAGAAGATCGAAAAAATCACGAAGGTTACTAATGATGGTTTTGGAGGAAAAACGAAATTGGATTCAGTGATCATGTTCATTCGTTTTCAAGATGGCGATGGGGACCTCGGCGTTACCCAAGCAGAAGTAGTTGCCAGTCCAGCCAAATATAAAGATTTTAGAAATTTTGAGGTAGCTGTAATGCATAAGAAAAATGGCAAGTTCGACCTAATAACCTTTACGCCGCCATTGGGTGGACTCATGAATTTCAATTTCAATCCTGATCGAAAAACGGGCGCTATTGAAGGAAGTATTTCCTATTCCACCCAATTCGTCTATGCTTTTTACAAAGGCTATTCTCCTCGATTTACCCCGAATAACGATACCCTAAAGTTTCAAATATTCATTCGCGATAACGCCAAAAACGTAAGTAATACGGTAGAAACAGACCCCATTGTGATTTTTCAAAATTAACTTCATCAAACACATGAAAATTAACGCCTACCTCATTGGGTTACTATTCCTATGTAGCCTAACACTTCAAGCCCAAAAAGAAATCACACTCGCGGACATTTGGAAAAATGGAACGTTCCAACAAAAAAGCATTCAGAACCTAAATTGGGCCGAGGATGGCCAGTCCTATTTGGAATTAAAAGGAGGTAAAATCTTAAAAACTAATATCCAAGATCCTACGAAATCAGAGGTACTCTTCGATGAAAAAGTGGTCAAAACGGCAACTGGGGAGGCTATTCGTGTGCAAAAATTCAGTTTATCGGCAGATGAGAAAAAGATTCTTATTGGAACTGCCTCAGAACCAATTTATCGGAGAAGTTCAACGGAAATAAATTATGTGTTTGATCGTGCTTCACAAAGCTTAAAATTATTGGTTAATGGAGGAAAGCAAATGCATGCAAGCTTTTCGCCAGACGGGAAAAAGGTTGGTTTCGTTCGTGAAAATAATCTGTATTGTGTGGACTTAGCTACAGGAACTGAAAAGGCCGTAACGACAACAGGTAAAATAAATGCACTTATCCATGGCGTTTGCGATTGGGTATATGAAGAGGAATTTTCTTTCTCGAAAGCATTTGCGTGGTCGCCTGATAGTAAAAAGATTGCTTTTTACACCTTTGATGAAACGCAGGTCCCCGTGTATAACATGCAAATGTGGGGCGATTTGTATCCGAAAGATTACCGTTACAAATATCCAAAAGCGGGCGAAGCAAATTCGATTGTTAGTTTATCTATCGCAAACATTGAAAATAATGTTACCCAAAAAGTGGCTGTTGGGCCCATTAAAGACCAATACATTCCACGCATGAAGTGGACAAAAAGCTCCGATGTTTTGGCATTCATTCGCTTAAATCGCTTGCAAAATCACATGGAATTAATTCACCATCAACTTAGTCAGGCGAAAGAGACCATTATTTATGAAGAAAAATCAGATACTTCGATCGAGATAGAATCCATTGGAAATGACATTACGTACTTGAGTGATCAGAAAAATTTCATTTTTACTTCCGAAAAAAGTGGTTTTAAACATATTTACTTGCAAGAAATTGCGTCGGGAAAACAGCAGGCCATTACACAAGGTAATTGGGAGGTAGATGATTTTTATGGGTTTGACGAAAAGACAAAAACGCTTTATTTTAATTCAACAGAGCGGACGCCTATTGGGCGTGATGTATATCAAATTCAGCTTAATGGATCTGGGAAAAAATTAATTGCAGGCACTTCGGGTACGAATACAGCTACCTTTAGTCCAGACTTTTCTTATTATATATTGACACAAAGTTCGGCTAAAAGTCCATCAAAAATCACGCTGCATAATACCAAATCTGGGTTAATGCGTGTGCTAGAAGACAATGCTACCTTGGCCAGCCAAATTACTGAATATGGAATTTCGCCCCGGGAATTTTTTGAAATCCCGTTGGCAAACGGTGATCATCTGAACGGGTATGTGATTAAGCCTTCGAACTTTGATCCGAATAAAAAATATCCCGTTTTAATGCATGTGTATGGAGGACCGGGGAGTCAGCAGGTATTGGATACGTTTCCGGGTGCCGATTTCTATTGGTATCAAATGCTTTTGAAAAAAGGGTATTTAATTTATTGCGTTGATAATCGCGGGACGGGCGCACGCGGCGTTGCTTTTAAAAAAATCACCTATCAGAACTTGGGTAAAATTGAAGTAGAGGATCAAATTTTTGCGGCTAAGTATTTGGGGGGATTGCCTTATGTAGATGCTTCGCGGATAGGTATTTGGGGTTGGAGTTATGGCGGATTCATGTCGGCCAACTGCCTGATGCAGGGTTCCTCGGTATTCAAGGCGGCCATTTCGGTGGCACCTGTAACAAATTGGCGTTTTTATGATTCGATTTATACGGAGCGGTACCAGCGTACACCGCAGGAAAATCCGCGTGGGTATGATGATAATTCACCGGTGAATCACGTAGATAAGTTGAAAGGGAATTTATTACTTGTCCATGGCACTGGAGATGACAATGTCCATTTTCAAAATTCGGTTGCACTTGAAGATGCGTTGATACATGCAAACAAGCAATTTCAAAGCTTCTATTATCCAAACCGAAATCATGGGATTTATGGTGGAAATACCCGCTTACATTTGTATCAAATGATGACTAACTTTTTAGAGAAGAATTTATAGTCGGCTCAGACGATTGTACATCTCAGCATTCAACCGGTAATTTAACATGCGCTGATCCTTTTCGTCTGTTTGAACATCGAGTACTTCCTTTCCTGGATAGATGAGGCTCAAAGCTTTGGTGAAATTATTGAAAAGGGTGGCTCGAAATTGCCGTTGTGATTCCGGAGAGCTTTTATGTTTACCAAAAAACGCGATAATCTGGTGTCCGGTTACATAGCCTTGTCGGTAATTTAAGAGCATAAAATCCATGAATTGTCTTTCATTATCTCCTAGTAAGACCGCTAATTGGTGTTTTTTGCGACGTTTACGAAGCGCTGAAATGGTGGACAACGTAATGATAAAAATCAAAAACCCGGCAAAAATTAATCCTACTTTAGAGAATTCACTCGCCCATGTATCTTGCGTGATAACTCCTAGGTAATCACTCTCTGCCAACAATTGGGATACCGCTATTTTAGAATAACCTGCAACGCGGTATGGATAGGCAGTAGGGGCATTGGTAAAAACTAACGTATCGCCAACCAAGTGCGTAAGTTTCTCTAGACTCTCATCGGAATGGCCATCACTGATGTGAATGCGCTCCGGATTACGCCATCGGTAAGCTTTATAACTATCCTGTGTATCAATGATGAGGACCGAATCGAAATTATTCGTTTGTTGGACTAAATCAACCATTACAAAATAACGCCCATTAAAGTGATAATTTTTAGAAATGTCTTTAGCAAAATAATCCTTAAACGTGGGCATTTTGACAGTACCTACCGTGACAAATTCTTTTTTATCGAAATTATATTCATAAATATTCCAATCGTAAATAAATTTTGTATTTAACTCCGTATCATTGGTCTTAATGTTAGCGAACGTGATGAAGCGATCTTTTTTCGCAGAATATCCAGAAGGACTGAAGGTAATTGCTTTGGGAATATCGCCATTTGCTTGAACGCTTAACCATTCTCTTCCTTTAAAACTAAATTCGGCAATCACATTGGTCGACTGCCAAAAACCGTAGCCCCCAAACGTATATAGCTTCCCATTTCGCAGAAATTGATAGGACTTACAGTTTGAACCACGAAAAAATGTTCGGTCGATCCGTTTAATTTCCCAAGTAGATTTATCTACAATATATACTTGACCTGTGCAATGTATCGTTAAATAAACCTGGTTTTTCGAATTGGGAACTTGGGATTCTGTCACGCCACGATCGGTGGATAAGAAATCTCCTGGAATAACATCAACATATTTTGCTTTGGCTACAAACTGCCAATTAACCCCATCATTGCACCGAGAAAATTGTTGTGTCGCATAGTCCAAACGAAAAAATTGCGATGAGTTTTGTTCGCGCCATTTTAAAAATTGACCCCTAGCAGACAGGCTACAGAAGCAAACAAATAAAAACACATAAAGCCGAATACGATTCAAATTTTAAAGTTTAGATTTCAAAAATGCACTTTTTTAAACTAAAATTTAAAAAAATCTTAGCGATTGGTCAAAAAATTATACCAAATTTTTGAACAAAAATGGCTATTTTTGGAACTTGTAAAATTCCGATAGATTTATGAAGTTACACCGCGAAGGAAAATCACTATTAATTAGTTCATTGCTTATTGTCTTAGTAATTAATGGGCTGGTTGCTTATTTCTTCCCTGAAAATGTGTACCTGCGCGAGTCAATCGTGGTTATTACATCGCTATTTTATTTAATCATTCTTCAGTTTTTTCGTGTGCCTGCGCGTCATACAGAAATCAACCCAAATCACATTATTGCCCCAGCAGATGGGAAAGTTGTCGTGATAGAAGAAGTAGAGGAACCTGAATATTTCAAGGGAAAACGCAAGCAAGTTTCAATTTTCATGTCACCTATTAACGTACATGTTAATTTTAATCCTATTTCAGGTATTGTTTCGTATTTCAAATACCATCCAGGTAAATATTTAGTGGCTTGGCATCCAAAATCAAGTACGGAAAACGAACGTACCACTTGCGTAGTCAAACACGAAAATGGCACTGAAATTTTATTCCGTCAAATCGCAGGAGCGCTAGCCAAGCGTATCTGTTGGTACGTCAAAGAAGGTGACGCTGTAACGCAAGGACAAGAATTTGGGTTTATTAAGTTTGGTAGTCGGATCGATATTTACCTCCCTTTAGACGCAGAAATCTGTGTTAACATTGGCGATAAGCCAGTTGGCAGTGAAACGGTTATCGCCAAACTTCGCTAATCAATCCCACTATTTTCTCGAGGCCTTTTTGGTCCACCTCTGAAAAGTCATTCAACTTATCTGAGTCAACGTCCAATACCATGATAACCTCGCCTGCCTGATTTTTGACGGGCAAAACGATCTCTGATTTGGATGCGGATGCACAGGCGATATGCCCTGGAAAGGCATCTACGTCAGGAACGATGATAGTTTCTGCCGTTGTGTATGCGTGGCCGCAAACACCTTTATGAAATGGGATTCGCGTACAGGCAACAGGACCTTGAAAGGGACCAAGGACAAGTTCGCCGTTTTTTACGAGATAAAAACCGACCCAAAAGAAACCAAAAACTTCCTTTAGTGCGGCGACGATATTAGCCAAATTAGCGGTCTGATCGGACTCACTTTGAACTAAACTGGCAATTTGGGGGAATAAAACGGCATATTTCTCTGTCCGACTACCTGTGGGAATATGTAAATCTTCCGCCATGTTAAAAATGTCTACTGATGTATGATTCGTTTGCAGGGCAAAGCCACGCACTTCGATAAGCGGTTATTTGCTCTGTTAAAGGTCTTAATATAATGTCTGTTGGGCTGATATTTCCCGCCTCAACGTGAGATTTTATCTGACTGATAGGGATTAGTTCTAAGATTTCTCCCCGAATAACCGCTAAATCCCGGTTGAAAAAATCAATAGTTAGGTTGGCCGCCAGCTCTTTAAACCAGCGCGTCGAAGCATCGATCGAGCAGCCGGAAGCTTGATTCACCGACTCATTGACAGCGACTACAACAACTTGATTAAACCGAATTTCAAAGGATGCTTGCAACGGAGCGCCGTGTGCTTCCCAACTTTGCGTTCCATTTTCCAATGTTTGGCTGATTTGCTGAGCTTCGCTGGGTGTAAAGGGACGATTTGCTTGATAGATCCATACACGTGCATGGTCCGGCATTTGTTCAAAGGGTATATACATAATTATTGAATGCTTTGTTGGACGAGTTCAGCTAAATCCACCAACTGGATTTCGTGGTCTTTGCCGGTCTTATTTAGTCCGTCTTGCAACATGACCATACAAAAAGGGCATGCCAAAGCTACTTTTTTTACCCCAGATTCGATAATTTCTTCTGTCCGTTTTACCTGAACATCTTGTCCGCCTGGCTCTGGTTCTTTGAAAACTTGGGCACCGCCGGCACCGCAGCAGAGGCCTTTGGTCCGACAGCTTTTAAGTTCCTTTAAGTCCTTGTTCAGGCTGGCAATAATTTGGCGAGGGGCTTCGACAATTCCATTTCCGCGACTGAGGTAACATGAATCATGGTAGGCAATCGTCTCCGCATGTTCATTGACTTGAATTTTTCCAGATGCCAAAAGCTCAGCTAATAATTGGCTATGGTGAATTACATCGTACGTACCGCCTAAACTAGGGTATTCATTTTTCAGTGTATTGAAACAATGGGGGCATGAAGTCACGATCTTTTTTACGGCATACATATTGAGTACCTCAATATTTTGCATGGCCTGCATTTGAAACAGAAATTCGTTTCCGGCTCTGCGCGCGGGGTCACCGGTGCATGATTCTTCAGTCCCAAGTACCGCAAAACTTAGTTCGGCTTTGGTCAAAATTTCACACATGGCCCGTGTTACTTTTTTGTGGCGGTCATCAAAAGAACCTGCACAACCTACCCAAAAAAGGTATTCTGGACTTTCGCCCCGAGCGGCCCATTCAGCCATTGTCGTTATTTGAAGTTCCATTATTTTTTCTTTTGTAATGCACGCATTTGCTCCACGGTTAATCGGCTTCCATCATCGCTCCATCCAGGGGGGCCAAAAAGATACCCAAATACTTGCTTGATGCTTTTGGCATGCACGAGGTCCTTGCCGATTTGCACCCACTCATAGAAGGCAATCTTCGCCGGATTATAGCTTTCAATCTGTTTGGTCAAACCATAATTTGGACGTGCTTCCTCAGCTTTAAATGATCCAAAAATACGATCCCAAATAATCAAAACACCGGCATAATTCGTATCTAAATAGTCTAAATCCGTTCCATGATGCACGCGGTGATGCGAGGGGGTATTGAAGAATTGTTCAAACCAATTTGGCATTTTTTGAATAAACTCCGTATGAATCCAATATTGGTATAGCAGGCTGGTTTGTTGGAAAAAGAACACGATAAACGGATGCACACCCACCAGCGGAAGCCAGGCCCAAAATATAAATCCGCCGGTTATACTACCTGTCCATGTTTGGCGCAGTGCTGCCGCTAAATTGTATTTAGGGGACGAATGGTGTACCATGTGCGAAGCCCAGTAAAAGCGAATTTCATGTGAAATGCGGTGTACCCAATAATAGGTAAAATCCTCTCCTAAAAAGGCGAAAACCCATACAGGCCACCAGTTAAATTGAAAATCTGCTATGCGCCAATGTTCATACACGTAGAAATAAGTGACAAATGCGAGGCCTTTGGTTATGGTACCAACAGCCAAATTTCCGAGTCCTAATCCGATGGAAGTCAGAGAGTCTTTGGCCTCAATAAAATCCCGATGCTGCTTATAGGCAACCCAAGATTCAAACAAAACCGTGATAAGAAAAAACGGTACGGCGTATAGAATTAATTGCGGTGTCATAGTTGCTTGATGAAATCTACGGATGCTTTTATGGGCAAATCAACCCGCTTCCCCAGAATATCTGAGGTAATTACGTGGTAACCAGAAAGCGGAAATGCGTGTTCTTTTTTGATTTTGCTCCCTAATTTAGGGAACATGTCACGCATGGCTTGTACCGAAACAACATCATCTTGATGGGCCTCATCTTGGTAATAGTAGGCTAAATATACCGGCACTTTCACTTGCGCAAAAACCTCATCCGTCATTTCATGCGTCAAGAAATTTTGGATCGCAACGATACCTTCCAGGCGGTAATGCAAACTCCAAAAACTCGTATGGCCCGAACTCACAGAAGGAATATCACGGAAGTCGCTGCGCATCACGGCACGGGCAAGTTGTAAACCCCAAGGATTGTCAACCAGCGGTGCAGTGGGATCTTTGATCGCAATACATGGCCCGTAGAGTATGAGTGCCTTAATTTCAGGATGACGGGTGGCCAAAACTAGGGACATCGCTCCTCCGAATGACGTTCCTAAAACGACTACTTCATCACCTAATTTTTTTGCAATGGCATAATAATTTTCGACACTTTGGTAGAATTTATCAGCTGTGGCTTTGGCCATTGTGGAGTCGGTTGGGAATTCCCCATGATCTTCCACGCGGGCAAGCACTAGATTTGCCCCAAAAGCTTTCGCCACTTCTTTATGTAAGGGGTTCCCTTCCATGGGCGACGCCGAAAATCCGTGAACATAAAGGAAAACCTTTTTCGTTTTTTGTGGATTTGCCGAGTCTGCCCAAATAATTTGTCCCTGATTATCCGGCTTCAAATTACGATTTGTGGCTTCTTTGGCGTGTAGGTAGTTGGCGATTTCACGTGGTTCATTGGGTATGTCGGTCCAACTAGGCCCTTTGATTTCTGGGGCCTTTGGATGTGGTCCAAGGAAGTATAAGGCGGTTAGGCCAACGAGTACTAGTAGTAATTTTTTCATGATTTAGCCCAATTTAGTCGGTCGCTTGGATTGAATTTCCAAGGGGCCTGATTCGTTTCTATGTTGGCAAACATCGAATTCCAAGCCCCTGGTGCATCAGATTGCTCCATAATTTGAAAGCGGCGTAATTCGAGGATGATGTCTAGTGGGGAGAGTTGGATCGGGCAGGCTTCCACGCAGGCTTGGCAGGTAGTGCAGGCACGCAATTCTTCAGCAGTAATGTAGTTTCCAAGAAGTACGTTTGTGGATTGTGGATCTTTTTGGAGTTCTTCTAGTCTGTCACGCGTATCCATCATAATTTTACGTGGAGACAGTGAACGCCCGGTTTGATTTGCAGGGCATTGTTCGGTACAGCGGCCACATTCGGTACAACTGTAGGCATCGAGTGCATTTTTCCAGGTGAGATCTTTGATGTCTTGTGCCCCAAATTTCAAATCAGGGTTACTGGCTTCTCCGGGTTTACCCAACATGATATTCACCTCGTTCGTCACATGTGGCATGGCATCCATTTGGCTAATTGAGTCAATTTTGGAATAATACACCGCCGGGAAAGCGAAGAAAATATGTAGGTGCTTTGAATAGGTTACGTAGAGCGCAAAAAGTAGGATACCAATGATATGAATCCACCAGGCTGTTTGCTCAATGAGGTGAAGATTTTCTTGTGGCAACCAAGGCTTCATGTGTTTTGAAATGATGAATGATTGCCCTGGATCTGCTGCGTTCATGACATAAAGCGCTGACATGAGCACTAGTTCAATGATCAAAATAAGCATGGCATCTTTGATGGGAAATCCATTCAATTCGCGATGACTTGCTGCGCGTAGGCGCTTTACTTGATGACTTAAGCGACGGGCTATAAAAACGACACAAGCCACCACCACCCCGCCAGCGAGGATTTCAAAAAAATTAATAAGAATGGGGTAAAAATTTCCGAGAAATGGAGCGAAAATTCGATGTGTTCCGAGTAGTCCATCGACGATAATTTCAAAAATTTCGATATTAATTAGGACAAATCCGAGGTAAATTATCAAGTGCATAATGCCAACAAAAGGCTTCTCAAACATCTTTTTTTGCCCGAATGCAAGCAATAGGACCCGTTTCCAGCGCTCACTTGCATTCGTAACAATCACGGGTTTTGCGAGATGAATGGTTTTTGCTATTTGTCCAAAACGCCGAGCTATGAGATAGCCCATGATTAAAAGTAAGGCGATGAAGCTAATTTGATTCATGTTGATGAGTTTGGCGGTAAACGCTGCCGGGGTCGTAGACCCCGGCAGCGTTACCAAAATCCGTTCCGAAACTAGCGCAAATTTGCGAGAGAAAAAAATCAAGAAGGTGATAATTTTTATCAATTTAAATCGATAGGTGCAATTATTAAAGCTGCAATTTTGAGATAAAAAAAAGATGAAAAATTTTATAGATCCACTAATTGAAAAATGTGTATTTCATGTTTATACTCGTGGAATTGACAGAAAGCCAATATTTCTAACAGACAAGCATTATAGATCTTTCCTACGCAAATATGAACGCATGGTAAGTCCTTACGTGGATACATATGCATTTTGTCTATTAGGTAACCATTTTCACTTTTTAATTCGGATAAAATCAAACCAAGAAATTGATAAACTGATCGATCTAAAAATGCTCCCTATCCGAAAAGTTCCAGTAGGCCTTTTCATCAGTAGAAAAATAGGCAATTTACTAAACTCACATGCTCAAATGTTTAACATAGCAACTAGTAGAACTGGTGGTTTATTTGAATCTCCCTTCAGGCGAAAACCGGTTGACTCAAGTCAATACCTTACTCATTTGATCAAATACATACATTTAAATCCTATTACCCACGAGATTCATGGAAACTATGAATTTTATCCTTACTCTTCCTATCGAGAATATTTCAAATTCAAATCAAGAATCATTGATAAAAATGAGGGATTATTTTGGTTTGGGAATCTAGAAGTTTTTGAAAAATTCCACGAAACGGCAACATCGGAGCAAAAAATATCCAAGTTATTGATAGACTAATTCTGTCTTAAAAACGTTTCCGGAGTAACGCTGCCGGGGTCTACGACCCCGGCAGCGTTTACCGTAATTCTTTTTTTAGAAAGCGGCCTGTTTCACTGCCCTTCAACTTAGCAATTTGCTCGGGAGTCCCCGACCCTATTAATTGACCACCCGCATTTCCACCCTCGGGACCCATATCAATGACATAATCTGATACCTTAACCACATCTAAATTATGCTCGATGATCAATACCGTATTTCCTTTGTCCACCAACTTCTGTAACACATCTAACAATAATTTAACATCCTGAAAATGCAAACCCGTCGTAGGCTCATCCAATACATACAAAGTCTTGCCCGTATCTTTCTTAGATAATTCCTCGGCTAGTTTGACACGCTGCGCCTCCCCACCTGACAACGTAGTGGCATGTTGGCCCAAGGTAATATACCCCAAACCAACTTCAGACAAAGTCTGTACCCTCCGATGAATCCGCGGCTGATTTTCAAAAAATTCCAGCGCCTGCTCCACCGTCATGTCCAACACATCCGATATGGATTTTCCCTTAAATCGAACTTCCAACGTCTCCCGATTAAATCGCTTCCCCTTGCACGTCTCACATTCCACCAGCACATCAGGCAAAAACTCCATCTCAATCTTCTTGCGACCCGCCCCCTCACAACTCTCGCATCGGCCACCTTTTACATTAAAACTAAATCTACCCGCCTTATAACCCCGAATTTTCGACTCCGGTAATTCACAATACAAGGCCCGAATATCCGTATACATATTGGTGTAAGTCGCCGGATTTGACCGCGGCGTACGACCGATGGGCGACTGGTCAACTTCAATAATTTTATCAATATGTTCCAGACCCGTCATCGACTTAAACGGCATCGCATCCCGTTTTGTCCGATCAAAATGCTGCTTTAATTTCAACACCAACGTGTCATGAATCAAGGTTGATTTACCTGAACCAGAAACCCCCGTCACCGAAATAAATTTCCCCAAAGGCAACGATATCGAAACATTTTTCAAGTTGTTCCCCGTCGCACCATTCAGCTCAATGTGATGGCCATTTCCAGGCCGACGAGCCTTCGGAACTTCAATGGATAACTCTCCATTTAAAAACTGGGCCGTAGGCGTACCTAATTTGATGAAATCTGCCGGTTTTCCGAACCCCACCACATGACCGCCATGTCGGCCAGCACCCGGACCAATATCCAGAATATAGTCTGACTCCAGCATCATATCCTTATCATGCTCCACCACTAAAACAGAATTTCCCAAATCACGTAAATCCTTCAAGGCCTGAATCAACTTTTCATTGTCCCGCTGATGCAACCCGATTGAAGGCTCATCCATGATATACAAAACACCGACCAATTGAGTACCGATTTGAGTGGCTAAACGAATCCGCTGCGACTCGCCTCCCGACAAAGTCTTCATAGGTCGATCAAGCGTCAAATAGGTCAACCCAATTTGCGTCAAAAACCCAACGCGCTTACGAATCTCCTTCAATACCTCCGAACCAATCTGCCGCTGACGATCAGAAATGCGCAACTCAAGCCCCTCCAACCATTGCTCTAATTCAAGCACATCCATTTGGGCCAACTCCCCAATATGCTTTCCATCAATCTTAAAATGCAAAGCCTCCTTTTTCAAGCGATAGCCTCCACAATCTGGACACGTTTTTATAACTAAAAAATCCTTTAACCAATCCTGCGTCTTTTCCGATCCACTCTCCTGCTGACGCTTTAAGAAATTGATAATTCCATCATATTTGGTACTCCACTCCGTCCCCACATATTTTTTCGAAGGAACCGGAACTGGCTCATCCGTCCCATACAACATCATTTCCACCGCCTCTAAAGGGAATTTTTCAATGGGTGTAGATAAACCCACTTGAAAAGGCTTTAACAATACTTCTAATTGCTTAAAAATCCATAACTCGCGATACTCGCCTATCGGCGCAATAGCCCCACGAACAATACTCAATTTGCGATCAGGAATCACCGAATCCTCTGTAATTTCCTCAATTACCCCCAAGCCATTGCAGCATGGACAAGCACCATACGGGCTATTGAACGAAAATGTATTGGGGGCAGGCTCATCATATGACAAACCCGTTTCAGGATCCATTAATGTCTGTGAAAAATAATGCACATGTAAAGCCCCGTCTAGTACATAAACCTGACCTTTCCCCACCAGCATCGCCGTCTGTAAACTTTGCGATAAACGCACCCGCTCATCGTCTGTAACGACCAAGCGATCGATCACCACCTCAATATCATGTACTTTAAATCGATCCAATTGCATCTTAGGCTCAATGTCGAGAATCTCTCCATCCACCCGCACTTTGGTATATCCCCACTTCGCAATCTGCACAAAAAGCTCGCGGTAATGGCCCTTACGTCCCTTTATTACTGGCGCTAATAAAACAATCTTAGATCCGTCAAACTGCGAAGTCAGGGTGGCAATGATTTGGTCAACAGATTGTTTGACCATTTTTTGGCCACTCAAATACGAAAATGCCTCCGAACCACGCGCAAACAACAAGCGCAAAAAGTCGTAAATCTCCGTTGTCGTACCTACAGTCGACCGTGGATTTTTAGACGTAGTTTTTTGTTCAATTGAAATTACAGGTGAAAGCCCCTCAATCTTGTCCACATCAGGACGCTCCATGTTTCCCAAAAAGGACCGGGCATAGGCCGAAAAACTTTCCATATACCGGCGCTGTCCCTCTGCGTAAATGGTATCAAATGCCAACGAAGATTTTCCGGAACCTGAGATTCCCGTCACAACCACTAGCTGGTTACGCGGAATAGATACATCAATATTCTTCAAATTGTGCTCACGCGCACCCAATACCTCAATATGTGAAAAACCCGTTAAATCCATGCCTTCTCCTAAAATTCAATCCACAAAAGTACAAAAAAAGAGGCTGCCCTTTTCGGGGCAGCCTCAAGAAAATATAAATAAATCTTAATTCAATAATTCATCAAAAGTCAAGCTAACATAGTACATGGTACCCACCAATGGGTTAGCCCATCCTGTTTGATAAAGCTTACCTCCCAAATTAGTTCCACCCACTTTTAAGATAGATTTCATACTAGACAATCTCTTGCTAACCTGCATATCTAATGTATGGAATGCTGGAATTAAACTTAATTGCTGTTGGTTTAAGACCTGATTAACAATCGATGACTGCCAAACAAACTTCTCTTGATATCTCCATACAGCACTTACACCCCAGCCTGAACCACCGATATTCCGGTTAGATAATGAAACGTTTGTACGGTAGTTAGGTGTATTAAACGCTAATTGGAAATTAGGTAGTCCACCTGTATCCTTCAACTCATTATATGAAACGTTCGTTCCAGCCATCCAGTTATTACCCAATTGGTAATCTAAGCTAACACCCCAACCTTGCGTAATAACTTCACTTTCAACATTTGATGGGAAAGAGAAAATCTTGTTTCCAAGAACAGTTTTATCTTGATGCTGAGAAGGCAATTGAACAACTACTTGTCCCGCTGAGAAGTTGGTGAAACTTGAACGATACGCATACACATCAGCTAATAAACGATTTCCTAACAATCCTTTATATCCAACCTCCATTGTACGCACTTGCTCAGGCTTCCAAGGCTTTGCCGTGTAAGCAACAGGCTTTCCTTGTAGTACCGATGGCAACGTAAATGAATTACCCGATAATTTGTAACGATCTTGAATAACTGCCAAACCTCCTAATAAACGAGCAGACGGAGTCAGTAAGTTGATGTACTGATCTTGTGTCGTTGGGATACGGAAACCTGTTTGGTACGAAGCACGGAAATTCGAACGACCTTCTGTAAATACACCCGAGAAACGAGGGCTAAACTGACCATCAAAATTTTCATTCTTATCATAACGTAATGAAGCAGATAACTTTAACTTGTCAGCTGCAAATTTCTTCGCAAATTGTGCGTAAGCACCATACTCTGAGATTGTAAACTCATCTCCGTTATCTTGCAATGCAAATAAAGAACCTTCTGAATTTAACGCATAGCGACGGAAGTTTGCACCTACAATCATTTCAAACTTGTTGCCAAGTTTCTCAGTCAAATTGTACATACCCTCCAAGTGATATAGCGCTGATTTATCCGTAAACTTAGCTCCTTGAGGCAAAGCCTTTTCTTTTATCGCTGCTACAGCCGTATTAAATGCAGGAGTACCAGGAATCAACCGATTCGCATCAGCAATCGCGCGTGCATTCGCATGATATGTAGGAAATAAAGCTTGGGTACTTGCAATCGCTGTTCCAATAGCCGTAGTAGGATTTCTTGTCGCTGCAAGTGTAGTCTGCAATACAGTTCCAAAGTTCTGTAAAGCTGCACCAGCAAAAGCACCGAAGTATTCTGGGTACCAATCTGTCGAAGGCTTAGCCGCTTCATTTACTAAAGCCCCCAAAGTTCCTGTCGCATATGCATCACCTGAATTCTCTTGCGTTGTATATGCACGAACGAAGAAATTAGATCCTTTCAATTCCGCTTTATATTGACCCATCGAGAAATTCTTGATTGAATAACGATCCGCTCCTGTATACAAAGTAGTTCCTTGACCATAAGATCCTTGCATAATCAACTCAACTTTATCATTAAAACGATAATGCAAAGCTGCATTAAATTTAATGTTACGATTTGTGTACGAAGCTAAATCAGCTTCCTCATATCCCTGACGTGAAACTTGAACATTTGGTGCAATATAGCTTAGAATAGCAGCAGGTGATAATGCCCCGCCCGTAGCACGTGAAATTCCATTAATTCCTGCAGTCAATGGATGGTTTGGCACACCTAATAAAGGTGATAATGAAGACAACATATTCACATTAGTCTCATCACCAAATATACTTACCCCATTATAACCCACATTAGTCCGGTGATTTCCATCGCCTAAACCACGACCATTTAATAAACTCTGATCCCTAAAATCTGTTGATTGCCAATCTTCAGCACTCAACATATTAAAGTTAACCTTGTAAGCCCATTTGTTGTTGATTGCCTTCGCATAACGGAATGAGATGTCGCCATAAGGAGTAGTCGCTTGCGAACGATTCGATGCAGTCATCGCACCCGCTTTGACCTGAGCACTTAAACCTTGATATAAAAATGGCGATTTAGAATTCATCAAAATGATACCGTTAATAGCATTTGGACCATATAAAGCAGAAGCAGCTCCTGGCAATACCTCAACACCTTCTAAATCCAATTCAGAAATACCTACGATATTACCTACCGAGAAATTCAAACCTGGTGCTTGGTTATCCATGCCATCAATCATTTGAACTACACGAACGTTACCGTTTCCGTTAAATCCACGCATGTTGATAGATGAAAATGAAACCGACTGTGTACTCACTTCAACACCCTTTAAATTACGTAAAGCATCATAAAAAGAGGCAGCAGGTGTTTCACGAATGGCACGAATATCCATTTTTTCGATTGAAACTGGCGATTGCATCACTGACTCTTCAATACGAGAAGCTGAAACGACAACGTCTTGTCCCATCAACGCTTGCTCTTTCAAGCTAATTTTCAAATCAGTTTTATTACCCGTAACAGCAATTTCTTGACGCTCATACCCAACCATCGAAACTAAAATAGTAAACGGAGCTGGTGTTGAAGTTGTCAAAGAGAAATTTCCACTGGCGTCAGAAATCGTTCCAATCACCTTGCCTTTTACCGAGATACTTACCCCGATTAATGGCTCTTTTGACCCTTGATCAGTTACCTTTCCACCTACCTTCGTCTGTGCAACAGCTACGAAAGCGAAAAGAAAAAGCACCATAAATAAGGGCATCGTTGAAGTAAAAAGTTTTTTCATAATGTCTAATTTTGTTTACACAATAGAGTGAACAGTTTTAATAGTAAAGCAAATCTAGAAATTTTCGGTAAAATGCCCAATGTTTGACCTTAAAAAACTACTAGTTTTTCAGAAAATATTTTTATTCGATGAACTAATTAGCCTAAATTCCTGTTGCCTAATACATAATTTTCATTTAGAAAGGACCAAAATCTTCCTAACTTTGGCCCAATTAGTAACCACGCATGCGCAACTTAAAATTAATTTTAGCCTTTCTGACGTTAACGAGTCTTAGTATAGCGTGTAAAAGACCCGTTCCAGCCCGACTAAGTATTCGCTGGAATGAAAGTCCTAAACCTAAAGAAGTTGATTATTCAATCGAGGAAAATTGGGCATCGCTGCCTACCCGACTAGATGCGGCGGATAAACTGCCTACCAAATCACCCTTGAAAGATGAGCAGAACAACGCACAAGCGGATGTCTTTTACATTCACCCCACGATTTTAACCTATATACCAAAAAATGAATACCAATGGAATGCATCTGTGTCCGACGAATACCTCAATCGATTAGTTGACAGCACCGCAATCCTAAATCAAGCGAGTATTTTCAATGCTGCTGGAAAAGTTTATGCACCTAGATACCGCCAAGCGCACTATTTTGCCTTTGTAACCGAGTACAAAGAGGACAAAGCTGCGGCATTGGATCTAGCCTATGAGGATATTAAAAAGTCCTTCGACTATTACCTCGCACATTATAATTCAGGAAGACCTATCATTATTGCCGCGCACAGTCAAGGGACGGTACATGCCACCCGACTAATGAAAGAATACTTTGATGGCAAAGCATTACAAAAACAATTAGTTGCTGCGTACATTATTGGTATTGCTACACCCAAAAATACATTTACCTCCATCCCACCATGCCAGACTCCGCGTCAAACAGGCTGTTTCATCGCATGGACAACATTTTTACAAGGATATTTACCTCCTTGGCATCCGGGAGAGCCCACAGATCTTGTTTCAACCAACCCACTTACGTGGACTTTGGATGAAAATTTTGCCCCCAAAGAACTTAATCCAGGAGGGGTTTCCTACGGATTTAAATGGGTACGTCATTTTGCTGATGCCCAAAATCACCAAGGAATTTTATGGACAAACACACCGTATGTTTTTGGCCGAAGCTTTGTCAAAATTAAAAATTGGCACCAAGCAGATCTTAATCTATTTTACGCACCCATTCGAACGAATGCCAAAGAACGCGTAACCGAATTTTTAGGCAAATAATCTATGCAAGAGCATTTTCTAATTATCATGGCAGGGGGAATCGGAACTCGATTTTGGCCCATTAGCCGCAGCTCAAATCCCAAGCAATTTCATGACGTACTTGGGGTGGGTAAAACAATGCTCCAGCAAACTGCTGAACGTTACGCAGGTATTATTCCAGAGGAAAATATCTATGTTGTGACTTCTGAAGAGTTTGCTGTTTTGGTACAAACGCAATTGCCATACTTAAAATCAGATCAGATTTTAAAAGAGCCGCAACGTCGGAATACCGCGCCTTGCATTGCATATGCAGCCTATAAAATTGGCAAAAAACACCCGAATGCAACACTTGTTGTAGCTCCTGCAGATCACGTTATTTTAAAGGAAGAAACGTTTCGGACAAAAATCTCCCATGCCATTGAAACCGCACAGGGCAATTCACTGGTTACACTCGGAATTTTACCAACCCGGCCGGATACAGGCTATGGTTATATTCAATTTCAAACGGGGGATAAAGAAGCTAAAAATGTCAAAACGTTCACCGAAAAACCTCATCTTGAGTTAGCGCAAGCGTTTTTAGAAAGTGGTGACTATGTATGGAACGCAGGTATTTTTGTCTTCACCATCCCTACGTTCAAACGCGAATTAGAGAAAAACCTAGCTAGGTTAGCTGAACAATTTGACGAAGGAGAATCTGTCTATTATACTACGGAGGAAAATGATTTTATCCGTAAAGTATATGCCGTTTGTAAAAGTATCTCGGTAGATAACGGCATTATGGAGAAAGCGCAAGATGTCAAAGTAATCCTTGCAGATATTGGTTGGTCCGACCTAGGTACCTGGAAATCCATGTATGAAATTCACGAAAAAGATGACAATCAAAACGTAATAACCGGAAATGTATTAACATATGATTCCCAAAATTGCATCATACGAACACCCTCAGATAAGTTGGTGGTCATCCAAGGCCTGAACAATTTCATTGTAGCTGAACACGAAGACGCACTCATGATTTGTCCAAAAGATCAAGAACAGGAAGTAAAGAAATTTGTAGAAGCAGCTACAAACATTGATAAACGTTTTTCTTAAGCGGTTGCGATATCAATCAACGTTTGAAAGTCAGGAATAGTCCGAATTTCAGCTGGTAAATTACGATCTGGCTGAAGCACCGCGAAGCCTGTTAACATGATTTGCGTTTCAGGCATATCTTTGGCCATTTGGGCAATGTAATCATCCATTACATCAATGCTGGGCTCAGTTGTAAATACGCTAAAAATATAATCAGGTTTGTGAATCGAATAAGCGAGCAGCAATTCGTCATAAGGCAAGGATTGCCCCAAATAAACGACCGCATGTTTTCGAGCGCGAAAGACATAATTAGCAAAAAGTAACCCAATTTCGTGCAACTCACCTTCTGGCAAATACAACAAAACGCGTTTGGCATTTGGCTTTAAACTTAAATCTTGTTGGTCTATCGCCGAAATCAATTTCTGCCGAATCAAATGACTGATAAAATGCTCTTGCGCCGGACCCACGGAACCCGAAAGCCACAATGTACCTAAGCGGCGCATAAATGGGTAAATCACCTCAAGCATGTAATATTCAAATCCATGGGCATTGACAATGTTACGCGTCAAGGTTTGAAAACGGGCCTCATCTAAATCCATCATGGCAAGCGTTAGTGCTTGCATGTGATCCACGTGATTGAATGATGTTTCTGAAAGATGCAGAATATGTGACACCATTTCTGCATCGCTCATCTTGGCGATCTCAGAAATTTTAAATCCACCTTTTTCCTGAAGCAGAGCAATATTAAGTACAAGTTTAAGTTCGTCATCACCATAATGACGAATATTCGTATCTGTACGCTCTGGCTTTAAAATACCATACCGTTGCTCCCAAATCCGCAACGTATGAGCCTTTATACCACTTATATTCTCTACATCTTTTATTGAAAAAACATTCATAGTTTATAGATTTTAATTAATGCAACAAGCTAACAGGCAAATTGTTACAAATTAAATTGCATAAATATCCAATGGCCTAAAAAAAACAAAAATTGAAGTGCCGCTATTAATCGAAACAAACTAGATTTTGCCGGTAAATCAGCTGAAATATAGACCCAATGAAAGAAAAAACTAGCCATCCACCAGGCTCCAAAATTTTGAATGGGGACATAATTATTTCTCCATTGCCAAAAATCAAAGTTCATGGCAACAGGTTCAATTAATAAATCAAGCGCTGTCATTAAACCCGCACCTAATGCTGCGCGACCAACCTTTCCGCCCAAATTCCATTCCTCAACGACCGCACTCGTCACAATCACCAAAAGCACCCAATTGATTCCAATGGTAATGGGAACTTCTAATACTTTAAATCCGAGAGTTGGCCCATACGCATACTCCCCAAAAATTTTACCTGAACGAACGCCCGCAACCTCAAGCATCCATGCTGCAATTCCGATAGCTGCCAATAAAATATAAGCCTGGGCGCTTGGCTTTGGGAAATGCCAAACACAAATAAATCCCGTAAACCAAAGAGTTAGCGGAACCAAGGACGTAAACATGGGCGAAACAGCTGGCACATGCATTCCCACCAAACCCGATGCGTACACAACAATCAAAAAACGTTTTAATATAACTGGATTCATATTTAAGTATATAATTTACCAGCCAATAGGCTTATTTAGTTCAACTCCATCCAGCCACCTACAAAACTTTAATCCGGCATCCTTTAGCCCAAAGTAGAGATTAGATCCATCTATGTAGGCAATCACACGCCTTTTGGGTTTGTCCAAGATCAAAAATAAAAAAAAGTCCCGGCTTCTTAACCAGGACTTTTAAAATAAACGGGCGGATGATGGGACTCGAACCCACGACCAAGCGCACCACAAACGCCTACTCTAACCAACTGAGCTACAACCGCCATTTAGGACTGCAAAAATACGGAAAGCTTCCAACATTGCAAACCTTAAAACAAAAAAAGCGGGAGAATTTTCATGCTCCCGCTGAAACAATTATTTCTGAGCTGCGATGTAACGCGCCTCCGCTTTAGTCCAATCCACTACGCTCCAGAATGCATCAATATAATCTGGACGTTTATTTTGGAATTTCAAATAGTATGCATGCTCCCAAACATCTAATCCGATTACGGGGAAACCTTTTACGTCTGCGACATCCATCAATGGATTGTCTTGATTAGGTGTGCTAGAAACGGCTACTGAACCGTCTTTCTGAGCTACTAACCATGCCCATCCCGAACCAAAACGTGTTAAACCCGCTTTCTTAAACTCTTCTTTGAAGGCATCAAAAGAACCGAATTTCGCATCAATCGCTGCTGCTAAAGTACCTACTGGAGCACCTCCACCGTTTGGCGATAAGATATTCCAGAATAAATCATGGTTAAAATGTCCACCACCATTGTTACGAACTGCAGGTGCTAATGTGGAAATTGAAGCAAATAATTCTTCAAGGGTCTTTCCTTCTAAGGGAGTGTCTTTAACCGCCGCATTTAAATTCGTGACATACGCATTGTGATGACGATCATGGTGAATCTCCATAGTCAATGCGTCAAAATGAGGTTCCAATGCATTGTTTGCATAAGGTAAGGGTGCTAGTTCAAAAGCCATATCGATATATTTTAGTGTTAATAATTTTTAAACGATTCTAATTCCTAATTTGTTCGAAAGCTTAGCGCTTTCGCGAAAAAAATTCTTTTAATAATAATTCCGATTCTAATGCCATTATTCCGCCAATAACCTCCGTCTTTGGATGCAAAACCTTACTTCCAATGGCCTGAAATCCACACTTCTCCTCTGAGGCGCCAAAAACCAAACGACCAAGTTGCGACCAATAAAGAGCTCCAGCACACATAAGGCAAGGCTCCAAGGTCACATACAAGGTACAATCTTTTAAATATTTTCCTCCGATCGTTTGAGCGGCTGATGTGATTGCCAACATTTCTGCATGTGCAGTCACATCCGTTAATATTTCCGTTTGATTGTAGGCCTTCGCCACAATTTTTCCTTGACAAACTACTAGTGCGCCTACGGGTATTTCGTCCTCTTCCAAGGCTATTTCAGCCTGTCGGAGCGCTAAGCCCATATAATATGCGTCTTCGTTCAGCATAATTTAAGCCGGCATTTGAATAACTCGGTTACGCAAATAAAAATCTAAAAGAACAATCGCAGCCATCGCTTCTACAATGGGCACTGCACGTGGTACAACACACGGATCGTGCCTTCCTTTACCTGAAACAGTTATTTTCTCCCCCTTCTCGTTCACACTATCCTGATTTTGCATGATGGTTGCCACAGGCTTAAATCCAACGCGAAAATAAATGGGTTCGCCATTTGAAATTCCTCCTTGGATTCCTCCTGAATGATTAGTTACTGTCCGCAAGGTCCCATCAGCCTGCTTTTCAATGATATCATTATGTTGGGAGCCGCGCAAAGCAACCCCATCAAATCCACTTCCATATTCAAATCCCTTGACCGCATTTATACTCAACATCGCCTTGCCCAATTCCGCATGTAATTTATCGAATACGGGCTCTCCTAATCCAATTGGGCAACCGGTGATATAAGCTGACACAACACCTCCTACAGAATCCCCTTCCTTGCGGATTTGATCAATGTAAGTGAACATTTTTTCAGCCAATTGAGTATCCGGACAACGAACGGCATTCGTTTCTGCCAAACTTAGATCTAATTGTTCTGCATGCGTCTCTAACTTGAGCGTTCCTACCTGAGAAACATAAGCCGTGATTCGAACACCCAATTGATTCAATACTAATTTTGCCAGCGCTCCAGCCGCCACACGGGCAACCGTTTCACGAGCCGAAGAACGTCCTCCTCCGCGGTAATCACGTAAACCATATTTAGCAAAATAGGTGTAATCCGCATGAGAGGGACGAAATTGATCAGCAATATGCGAGTAATCTTTGGACCGCTGGTCACCATTCCAAACAAGCATGGCAACCGGTGTCCCCGTCGTTTTCCCTTCAAAAATACCAGAGAGCACCTCAACCGTGTCTGCCTCTTTTCGCTGCGTAGTAATGCGCGACTGTCCAGGTTTTCTACGGTCTAATTCGGATTGAATAAAATTCAAATCAAAATCTACCCCGGCTGGACATCCTTGAATAATCACACCAACAGCCGCTCCGTGAGATTCACCAAACGTACTAATCTGAAAAATTTTCCCGTATATACTCCCCATATTTCCTTATTTTTTTGCTTTCCCAAATAGAAATAGCAATGTTATCATCAGCAAAAGAATCACAAAATTAACCAATTGTCTCCAATTGATCCATCTATTCCAAAGAACCGTCAAAGAATCTTTCTTTTCAATCTGATTGTAAATGCCTCCTGACTCCTCTTCCGTATGTAAGAATCTATCAATTGGCGGACCTTTTACAACTAAGACAAGTGAGGACCGCAAGGTGTCAAATCGCTCTTTATCCGTATTAAAATAGATCCATTTAAAATATTTTCCCATTGAAATTTGGCCCGGTTGCTCAGGAATAATCTTAAAAATATCGGTTTTTTGACCAATCATTTGATCGCGAAAAGGAACAACAGAACGTTCTGTGGAAACAGGAGAAAACTCAACAAAATAATCAGAATCTACTTCCTTTGAATCCCATAGAATGCTATTTCCATCACCAATAATGCGCGCACGATAAATTAACGTTTGGCCAGTCCTAACTGCTTTTTGGCTGATTGATTCCTCTAATTTGAAACTTCCTACTGGCACTTTCCCGGCCAATGGGTGTCTTGGTAGTAATTTGGGGGTAATGGTAAGTGAGGTAGACTTAAAATAGATAATCTTTATATTCCGTTCCAAGCCCCTGCCAGCACCAACTTCTTTGACTCGAAAATTCAAAGATGGTATTCGAATCACCTGATTATCTAACGCAAAATAAGTGGCTTGAAAAAAGCGATATTCGGTATATCTCTTCCCCCGAAATTTTACCTTTAAAATACGTTCAGATTGTAATCCAAAATTTTCTTCCCAACAATTCCGCGGCCGCATTTGCTGAATAAGTTCTGGGATTTGTAAGTCATTACGGTCAAAAACTAACTCGATCGCGTTATTTTCAGGAACGTAAAAAGACATTTTTACGGTAAATCCTTGGCCAACAAACGGGTTACGTAAATTACTGCTGACCAAAAAGAAGGCCTCATTCGTATTGGTCAAAGATTCTTCGGGAACCACAAGATCATTGGCAATCTCCTCTGTAGCTCCCTCAGCTACTTGAACAACAAACGACTCCCAAGAAATTTGCTGGCCATTTACCTGAACCTCCTGCGCAGGTATTGCAAAATTTCCAGATCCCGCTGGTTGATAATATTGTGAAAAAGTTTGTGTTTGTACCACTTGCCCATTTTGAAAAAGGGATGCCTTACTCCGACTAACACCTAATTTTTTAAAATTAGGAATCTCTGGAAATTGATAAACAGGTGATTGGTCTGAAACCGGAATCGAAAAATAAATCACTAAATTTTCATTGGTTGTAATTGATTTACTCCCGATTTGTACCGTTAATCCCTCACGTGTCTGTGCAACGATTGGCTTTGGAACACCAAGGAAGAACAATAAACCCAGAAATAATATGATAATCTGACGCATCCGCGCAATTTACACAAATTGTCAAGGAGAAGAATCGATTCAGATTTAAAATTAAAAAAGTTTAACACGAAAGGAAATCCCGACAGCCGCATACCATAGTTGGCCTACATTCAAACTTTTCCCCAATGAAACATCTAATTTTAAGTCATCCGTTACGTAATAGGCAAGTCCACCATCAACCCACGTGTCAGTCAAGTTTGATTTTGGTAGCCGCCCAAAAAACTCAATATACGCATAGCCATTTTGACCTAAGTTAACATTCGGCGCAACACGAATGATACCTTCCATTCCCCCATCTGAGTGAAATTCTGTACCTATATTATAACCAACACCAAAAGGCCCGCCAAGTGAATTTTGCATGGTAAATACAACGTTCCCCAACGAATGAGAAACTTCATTTCGCTCACTAGCATCCCGATTTTGACTATTTATATCATATTGAACAATCACAGCAGTACGCGGGACCCATTTTTTTCCTTCAACTAGGTGAAATTTTGCTCCTACTGATTCCATTTTGAAGCGGGAAATATCTCCCTGCTTTTGAAGTACCGAGTTTAATCGCAACTCTGCCCACGTTACCAAGCCAAATTTCCAAAGAGACGTAGGCATAAGATATTCGAGTTCATCCTTTGAAACATTTCGATTAAAACCCATTTCCGCTTGAAAATAACCCTTTCGGACAATAAATGGGCATTCCGTTTGGTCCGGCCTATCTGTTTCAATACGACCCTCTTGCTGAGCCGATAAAGCAAATGATATACATAAAAATACTAAGCAAATCCATCGCATGTCTGCAATCTACAATTTTTAGGCCAGACTAAAAATTATTTTTTGCTTCCAAAATAAAATCCAAGCATCGAATAAAACCTATTTCCATCTCACATGGCTGTTTCATCAATTGAAGAAACAAAACTGAAAACGAGTAGGTGTATCCCTAAAACCAGTAAACTGATTTTCTGCAGAAAAAATGAACCTATTTCGGAAAAACTAACAAACATATAAGTAAATTGCGTCCTCAAAATTTCCACTAATTACACTGAATCGTGAAACAAAATCAGCATTCATTCGCTGCAAGCTTATGAAAATATCAACAGCCAGATTTGAATCCAAAACATTTACTTTAGGGAACCATTTAACCCAAGAACAAAAGGATTATTTCAAAAAAAATGGTGTTATCCAGTTCAAGAAATTCATATCCCCTGAAACGGCTGAATTGTTCATTACTGAATTTTCAAAAATAGAACAGCGGTGGCTCGCAGAAGAAGTTGAAAAAGTAAATGGAATTCCCCTCAAATTCGGCGAGGATTCAGCAGGCAATAAAATGATTCAACGGATGTGCTTTACCAACAAGTATAGCTCCATTTTAGCTGAATTTTTAAAAGATCCTCGTTTTAGCTTATTAATTGAACTACTCGCTCCTTATGAAGGCAGAATTGGCGAAGAGGAAAAAGATGGGCTAGTTTTTAATCATTACATTAACCATCCAAACTCCAAATTCACACAGATGGGATGGCATACCGATTCTCCACGTGATTTATTTTTGGGCCAGCGAATTTTACCAATGCTAAACGTTGGCATCCACCTAGATAACTGCCCATCTTCGAATGGTGGTCTTCGCGTCTTACCCGGCACGCAAAACCAAGGCGTATTAAAATTACTTTTTGGGAAAAAACAATTTATTGATCACCGTCCAGATACACGCGAAATTGCATTTGAAATTGAACGAGGTGATTTAACCGTTCACGATGGACGCCTTTGGCACCGGGTTGAGGTATCCCCTAATTTTGGCGAAAAATCCCGTCGGCGTGTTATGTACGTCCCCATCATAACAGGGAAATACAAACCTAAAAGTGAAAATAGTCGAACTCCCTTTTACCACCGTTTTGCGAAAGTCATTACAAAATGATGATCTTTTAAGCCTGCGATTCCATAAATGATTGTAAAATTATGGTCGCAGAAATACGGTCAACGGTGCCTTTGACGCGACGGTCTTTTTTCGACATGCCCCCCGCAATCATCGCTTGCATGGCAAGCTGAGAGGTAAATCGCTCATCATGTTCTATGATGGCCATTTCAGGAAATTTCTTTTTGAAATGTTTAATCAACACGCGTACGCCGTGAGTAGAATCAGTGTCTGTATTGTCGAGATTTTTGGGCATCCCAATAACCACTTTGTCTACAAGTTCTTGCTTGAAATAAGCGGCCAAATAATCCAATAGCGTATGGGTAGGAACAGTCTCAAGCCCATTTGCGATGATTTGAAGCGAATCCGTAACGGCTAAGCCAGTCCGTTTCAAACCAAAATCAATCGCCATTATTCGTCCCATACCTAGGCGTAAAAACCCTTGTCGCGCATAATTTTATCCATCAACTTACGGTCATTATCAGAAAAAATCGAAAATGGCAGGTACAAGAACTGATACTTACCCATTTCTAAAATATAGGCTTGCTTGTCTTTGTAAGCTGATAATATCATATCCCACTTTAACATTCCGCCTTCTTTTTCAGAAATTTTCATGAAAATTTGCCGACTGTCAATTTCGTAGCGATACTTGTCAAACAATTGTTTGTATTGCGCAAGTTGGGTAATTCCTGTGAATTGAATTAACCAAAACAGAATATAACCAACCACACCAATGGCTAAAAATATGTAAATCCAATAATTTTTATAGGTTCCAGAAAGGTTGAGGAATACATTTACCCCAACGAGCACTAAAGGAATAAAAGCCCATTTCCATTGATTCGAAAACAATTGACGCATGCAAAGGCCTACGTATTTATTTTTTTCCAATCCGTATTTTTTGGTCTTGATTGCCAGTGGATTGGAGGGTGCTTGCATCTGAGCGCGTTGCTGCCCACCATACATTTTAGCCATAAGTAAATTATTTTAAACGCTAAATAAAGGCCAAAGGTACAAAAATTGGATAATTTTGGGTAATTTTAATTCGCTAATTTAGTTTTTACGTAAAAGAATATGTCGGCAAAACAAGTACTAGACGGTCCAGCCTTACTGCAAAAAATCAGACGAATCTCTTTTCAGATTTTCGAAAATAATTTCGAAGAAAAGGAAATCATAATCGCAGGAATCGTAGGTCAAGGTTTCGCATTAGCCGAAATAATCTGCAAACATCTGCATGAAATATCCAGTATTCAAGCGAAAGCAGTCTCCATCACCTTAAATAAAGAAGTCCCGTACGAAAGTCCCGTTCGGTTTGACACCGACTTGTCAGCACTCGAGAATAAAGTTGTTATTATTGTGGATGACGTTTTAAATACCGGAAGGACGTTTTCTTACAGCTTAGCCCCATTTCTGAGTATCCCCGTAAAAAAGCTACAAGTTGCCGTACTAATCGATCGTAATTATCGAAAATTTCCAATTGCTGCGGACTACATTGGTTATGCATTATCCACTACGCTCTCCGAACATGTAGAAGTAGTTATTTCGGATCCGGCAAAGTGCGGTGTGTATTTACGTTAATCATTCCAAATCTCCCAAGCTTTTTCTGCTTGACCATGTAACATGGCCAACCCTGCATGCGTACCGCCCGCACCCTGCGCTCTCCCTTTGCGCAAAAAACTAGTTTCTAGCGGGTTGTAAACAATGTCATATAGGTAGTGTTGGCTCGTTAATCGTTCAAACGGAATTGGAGGAAAAGTTTCTACATGGGGATGCATTCCTAACGGAGTGGTATTAACAATTAAACCAATTTCAGGCAACAAATCTGCAAGTGAATCATACCCAACTGAATCATCCACTGACGTACGTGAAACTTTGACCACAGATATTCCCAAATCCTCAATAGCCGCAATCACCGCTTTCGCAGCTCCACCTTGACCTAGTACGCAGGCCGACTTAGACTTAAACTCAGCCAAGGCCGACCAATCTAAGAGCGTTTGTTGGAAACCAAAATAATCGGAATTGAATCCTTTGATTCGACCATTTGGCATAAATTTAATGGTATTAACAGCGCCGATACGTGCGGCCGCTTCATCAATTTCGTCTAAAAAGGGAATGATTTGTTGCTTGTAAGGGATCGTCACATTAAGTCCCTTGAGGTTCAAATTATCCCGTAAAATAGTTGGAAAATCTTGAATTGATGGAAGTTCGAACTGTGTGTACGCATGCGAATCCGAAAGTCCCAATACATCAAATTTATCCGTGAAATATTTCTTGGAAAACGAATGCCCAAGCGGATAACCTATCAAACCAAAAAGCGATGTTATAGCCATCTTATTTCTTCGAAAATGACTGTTTAAGTACCCCAATAAGGATGGGCAAAACGGATACACCTACAATGCCTAAGACTACTTTTTCAAAATTGGACTTAACCCATTCGTTATCTCCTAAATAATATCCAGCCAACGTAATACTGAAAACCCACAGACAAGCACCCAAAAATCCATATAATAAGTAAACGGGATAAGACATCCTTCCTGCGCCTGCTACAAATGGAGCTACCGTCCGAACAATTGGGATGAAACGGGCTAAAATGACCATTTTTGAGCCATATGTAGCATAAAACTCCTCCGTCTTTTCAATATGAGACCGCTTCAAAAACAAAACTTGCTCTCTACTTTTAATCCAGGAACTAAAATTACGGCCGATAAAATAATTCAATTGATCTCCCAAAAGTGCAGCTGTAATGAGTAAGGGAATGACCGTTGACAAACTTAATTGACCACTAGCGGACGCCAATAATCCCACGGAAAATAACAAGGAATCTCCAGGCAATAGGGGCATAATAACTAATCCCGTCTCAACAAATACAATCGCAAATAAAAGGGCATAGGTCAGAGAGCCATTGGCCGCGATAAAATCGCTTAAAAAAGTTAATGGATCTTTTAATAGATCAAGCAATAATTGAATCATATGAAAGCGCGGAAATCACGCGGTAAATGAAAGACTTATTTAGTCAAAAAATGATCAAACGTATCGCCACGCAAACCTAGTCGGATTGTCTCAAGCGAAGTTACTTCGCTTGGGGCGATATTCCCCATGTTCACATTGGCGCCCACTAGCTTAACAAACCAAACTTGCTGCGACTTCTGCGGTGCTTCCCAAAGTATCTTATCCTCTGGAATTTCAGTCAAAATTTCTTCTACCAACCCTTGACGAACTTCACCCGAAGAACGAAATAGTCCTACATTGCCTCCTTCACGCGCCTCCCCAATTACCTTCCATGCACCTGCTTCTAACTCCATGCGCATCAATTTAATCCATTTGTAAGGAGGAATGATTTTAGCTTCATCCTTGGAGCCCACTTCTGAAAGCACGGTGACTTGTTGGCTCAATGTCCGAATAAACTCGCATTTCACCTCTGACTCCATCTCAATCGAACCATCGGAGACCTCTGCATATTCCATTCCAAATTCATCTAAAACACGTCGATATTCATCAAACTGTCCTCGAACATAAAAAGCCTCAAAAAGCGTCCCGCCAAAATAAACGGGAATGCCTGCAGACTTGTAAATAGCTAGTTTCTCTTTAAGGTTTGGCGTAACATAAGATGTTGCCCAACCCAATTTAACGATATCCGTGTAGGCACCGGCCATCTCAATAAAATCCTCAACTTGACGAAGGCTCAACCCTTTGTCCATGACCATGGTCAACCCTTTTTGTCTTGGCTTAATGGTCCGGTCAGGAATTTGGCTCAAATTGTAATTCATAGGTTTTTTAGATTGTAACTATTAATTAAATACGTACATGCTAGACACTAGTTCGCAAAAATAAGCATTCCATCTCGTTGTGGCAAATCCCAAAATACTCATATATTTGTCGGAATAAAACTTACCATCATGAGACCTTTTTTTCTTTTATTAATTTGTTCGCTTTTTATTACGTTTAACAGTGCCGCAAACGGTAGTTCAGACCAGATTCTTGGGGAATGGGTTTCGGAAAAGCGGGATGGAAAAATCACAATTTTTAAACAAGGAGACCGTTATTTTGGAAAAATATCTTGGGGGAAAATTCCTGGGAAAAAGGACACAAACAATCCAGATCCTAAACTCAGAAACCGCGACTTAGTAGGTACGGTCATCCTTCAAAACTTTACATTTACAGGGGAAAGCTGGGAATCAGGCACAATTTACGACCCGAATTCTGGCAAAACCTATGATTGCATTTTAAAGGTAAAAGACAAAAATCAAAAACTAGACATTCGCGGTTTTGTAGGCTCAGCCATGTTTGGCCGAACCTCTACATGGTCCCGCTCTTAATTACCCCCTTAAACTAACGCCTAAGATGATCCCAAACGAGTCAATTATCGCATTTTTAAATCAGAATTTAAATAAAAAAATTGCGGATGGAAATCCCAATCCTATTACAACCTGGCTGGATGGAACTTTGCTAAAAGCCTCCGCAGGGTCAATTACGGCTGAATTTGACGTTCGCCCCGACCAGTGCAACCATGCGCAAATAATGCATGGTGGAATCATCACCACAATTTTGGATGAGATCATGGGGATGACACTCATTACGTTAAAAATAGAACACCTCTATGTGACCATCAACTTACATGTTGATTTTCTTTTTGGAGCAAAAGCAGGTGAAAAAGTAATAGCCGTTTCCGAGGTTTATCGCGTAGGTAAGAAAATTGCGAATGTAGAAGCCAAACTTTATAATGAAGAAGGAAAGCTATTAGCAAAAGGGTCGAGTAACCTGGCGGCAACGTCCATTCCTGTCAACTTCTAAGCCAACACCTGGTAGGTGATGAACGCAGCCAAATAAGCTAAGGCAGTCATGTAGAAAAACTGGATCGCGGGATATTTCCACGATTTTGTTTCCCGGTAGGTCGTCGCTAACGTACTCATGCATTGCATTGCAAAAGCATAAAATATCAACAAAGAAAATCCAAGTGCGGCATCATAAAGTGGCTTCCCAGTATCAGGGTTGATTTCGGCGCGCATCCGATTCTTAATTGTTGCATTTTCATCATCCACATCTCCACCCAAACTGTAAATAGTGGACATCGTTCCCACAAACACCTCGCGCGCAGCAAATGACGTTATTAAAGCAATACCTATTTTCCAATCGTAACCTAACGGTTTTATAGCAGGCTCTATAAAATGTCCAAAATGTCCTGCATAAGATTGCTCCAACTTTTCTGCAGCGATTCGATTGGATAACTCACTGGCTGATAACATAGGGTTAGCTTTTCGTAAGCGTGCATCAACTTCGCTCATACTATCACCTGGTCCATAACTAGCTAATACCCATAAAACAATTGATATGGCAACAATAATTTTACCGGCTTCAAAAACAAAGGCCTTGACTGAATTTAAGATAGAAATCGCCATGTGTTTGAACCTAGGCGCTTTGTAGGTGGGTAATTCCATGATAAAATAACTTCGCTCTTTCACCTGCAAAATTTGCTTCATCACCCAGGCTGAAATAATGGCCATTAAAAAGCCCAATAAATACATACCAAAAAGAGCCAATCCCTGCAAATTGAATAGCCCAAACAAGGTGCTTTTTTCCGGAACAACCAACGAAATTAAGATGGTGTAAATAGGCAAACGAGCCGAACAAGACATCAAGGGCGTCACCATAATTGTAATCAAACGATCTTTCCATGATCCAATTGACCGCGTACTCATGATAGCAGGCACAGCACATGCAACCCCTGAAATCAATGGTACAACAGATTTGCCATTCAAGCCAAATCGACGCATCAATTTATCCATGATAAACATAACACGAGACATATAGCCCGTTTCCTCCAACATGGCAATGAAGAAAAATAGAAAAGCAATTTGAGGCACGAAAATCAAAACTCCACCAATTCCGGCCACAAGGCCATCGGTCAATAAGCCCGTCAAAGCAGATGCAGGCAAAACTGCTTTCAACCAATCATTCAAATACGCCACTCCCCCATCAATCGCATCCATCGGGTAGACTGCCCAGGTAAATACCGCCTGAAACATCACAAATAATAGCAAGAAGAAAAATAAATACCCGCCTACCGAATGTAAAAAAAGTGAATCAAGCCGATCCGTCCACGTTTTAACAGGCGGAGCATCCCATTGACGATTCAAATTTATAACACAGCGCTCGACAACCTCGGATAAGGCTTCATACCTTTTGACCGTCTCAGAAGTTTTGTATTCTTCAGATTTAAATTGGAATTCATCCTGTATCGCATCAAAGGTCTTGCGCTGATCCGGTGAAAACATTTTCAACCGATCATGCTCCATAAGCCACAATAAAGAACGGTATGGATCCGCCTCCCCAAACTTCAATTCAATCCCTGCCAGCAATTGCTCATCCACTGGCAACGGCAGTCCATCATTTGACGCGTACCGATTCGCTAACGTTTTACTTACAGCCAAACGTAAGCCATTAACACCAATCCCTTTTTTCGCATTAATTTCAGCTACCTCGACATTTAACTCGCGGGCTAACTTGATTGAGTTAATCACATAACCTTCTGACTCCGCAACATCAATCATATTTAAAGCAAGTACCGTGGGTATACCCAAATCACGCACCTGCGAAAAAAGCAATAAATTTCGTTTTAAATTAGAAGCATCCGCCACCACAATCGCCATGTCCGGATAATCTTCATGGGTAGGGTTACCCAAAATATTGATAACCAACTCCTCGTCAATGGACTTCGGGTAAATGCTGTAGATACCAGGTAAGTCTAATATGTCAACCTCCTTTCCCGGTTCAATTTCCCATACACCTGTCAGCTTATCCATTGTAACACCTGGAAAGTTCCCCGTCTTTTGCCGCAAACCTGTCAGGCTATTGAACAAAGAGGATTTTCCAGCATTTGGATTACCAATTAACGCTATTTTAGGTCTTTGAGACAAAATCAGTTTTTTAAGGGATTAATTTGAATAGTTGCCGCCTCATCCTTGCGCATTGTCAAGGTATACCCGGAGACCTTAATTGCTATCGGATCTCCAAATGGAGCCAAATGCGTCATTTCTACATCAGAACCAGGCAAACACCCCATTTCCAATAACTTTAACGAAAGCAAGGCATCTGTAAAACCAATAATTTCACCTCGTTCTCCTATTTTTAAATCAGCTAAAGTCTTACGCGTATTCAAGTCTACTTATTTAGAATTATTCAAAATTAGGCTAAATGTACTAAGTATTTTTGACCTAAAAAATGATAAGCAATAGTTTTAGTTCGTAATGTATCCGAAAGCAAAATTTCTATCGTAAATTGCCGATCCTTTAGGATTTTTCAATCAAAATGTTCGGTCATATATCTGTTTTAGTCAAAAAAGAAATGCAATTGGAATGGCGTCAGCGCTATGCGCTGCATGGATTGCTGCTTTACCTGGCCTCCACCATTTTCGTTTGTTACCTTTCTTTTAAAGCCAAACAACATAGCATCAACCCCATAACTTGGAATACGTTGTTTTGGATTATCCTGCTTTTCATCGCTATCAATGCAATCGCGAAGAGTTTTACACAGGAACCAAGCCAACGAAACCTCTTTTATTACACCCTTGTTAGCCCGGAGGCAGTCATCTATTCTAAAATAATTTATAATTCAATCGTCATGATTGGGGTTTCATTGATTGGAATTTTATTTTATTCCTGGGTCATGGGAAACCCCGTTGGAAACATGCCACTTTACCTCCTATCCATTATTTTAGGGTCCATCGGTCTTGCTTCAACGCTCACACTCATGGCAGGCATTGCAGCACAAGCTGAAAATTCGGCAACATTAATGGCCGTTTTAAGTTTCCCTATTATCATTCCTTTACTACTACTCGTATTGAAATTATCGAAAAGTGCTATGGACGGAATTTCCATTCAAGAAAATTATGACGAAATTGCCATTCTAGGCGCATTAAATACGATTGTAGTCGTTTTGTCAGGCATCTTATTTCCCTATATATGGAGACATTGAAAAAGAACTTTTGGAAATTCGTTTGCATTGCACTTCTTTTTTACACCGTCTATGCAGGTTTAAATGGTAAAGTGCCTCGTCAAGCCATATTAAACGAAACAGTACGGAACTTGTATTTTCACGTAACGATGTGGTTTACCATGATATTCTTACTAGGAACATCCGTATATCATTCTATTCAATACCTCCGGAAAGGAGATCTGCAGGCAGACACCAAATCCTATGCCTATGTCGAAACAGGTCTTATTTTTGCTATTTTAGGCCTAATAACTGGGTCCTTTTGGGCCAAATTTACATGGGGTGATTGGTGGACAAACGACCCAAAATTAAATTCCGTTGCCGTAGGCTTACTGATTTATCTTGCCTATTTATTGGTTCGCTCTTCACTCCCAGATGACCAACAAAAAGCTCGAATATCATCCGTATACAATATATTTGCCTTTGTTGTTTTCATGGTGCTCATTTGGATACTTCCCCGCATGACGGATTCATTGCACCCAGGGAATGGCGGTAATCCTGGATTCAATTCCATGGACTTAGACAATCGCATGCGTATGGTATTTTATCCAGCGATAATCGGCTGGACCATGTTAGGATTCTGGATTGCGAATCTGCGCGTCCGAATTAAACAGATTGAACAACAAATCGAAGAAAAAGAATAATATGAAAACGAACTTATTCAGCCTGCTTTTAATACTAACTACTTTCGTGGCAAATGCACAATCCGAGGTAGAAATGGCCGATCAATTTCGGGCCGACGGTAAAATAAATGTGGTAATCGCTGTAATCGGCATCATTTTGGTGGGATTATTTGTGTATTTGTTTCGCTTAGACCGCAAAATCACTGATTTAGAAAATCGCCTCAAATGAAAAAAACACATATCGTAGGGCTAATCCTTATTGCGATTGCCATCGGAATTATACTAATTACTACAAGTGACGCAAGTACGTATGTAGGCTTCGATGAAGCAGAACGCATCGGCCAGCAAGATCCAAATCAAAAAGTTCATGTGGTCGGCAAGTTAAAGAAAGACGCGCAAGGGCATATTGTAGGGTTACAATTTAACCCTGCGTTAGATGCCAACAGGCTGCAATTTAGTGTAGAGGATAGTTTGGGAAGAGAAAACGAAGTAATTTATGCTGCTCCGAAACCGCAGGATTTTGAGAAATCAGAAAAAATCGTGCTGGTGGGAAGTATGAAGGCCGACAAGATTTTTTATTGTGATAAAATATTATTGAAATGCCCATCGAAATACCAAGAGGGTAAAATTTCCGCCGACTCAAGCGCTTCAGTAGAAGCAAAAAAATAATTATGATACACGAAAGTATTGGCCAAATAGGACATGGCCTCGTCATTATCTCATTTGTAACGGCTCTTCTCGCTACATTCGCGTACTATAAGACGAGTCAAACAGATGCGCTAAACACGGAATGGAGACAAACTGCGCGCACCTTGTTTTTCATTCATTTTGCCGCTGTAATCGGTGTGGCCTACAGCCTTTTTCACATCATTTACAATCACTATTTCGAATACCATTACGCGTTTACCCATGCTTCGCTTGCCCTACCACTTCAGTTTATGATTTCTTGTTTTTGGGAAGGACAAGAAGGCAGTTTCTTACTTTGGATATTTTGGCAGGCGCTACTTGGTTTGCTGTTGATGATCAGAAATCCCACTTGGGAGGGCCCAGTGATGACCGTTTTTGCGCTTGTTCAAACCTTCTTAACCTCCATGATTATTGGCGTTATCATTCCGGTCATCGACTTGAAAATTGGCTCCTCCCCATTCTTGCTTTTGCGCGAAGCACAACCCGACTTGCCTGTTTGGAGCATGCAGCCAAACTTTATCCCGAAAGATGGCCGAGGCTTAAATCCACTATTACAGAATTATTGGATGGTCATTCATCCTCCTACCTTGTTTCTAGGTTTTGCCATGACTTTAATTCCATTTGCCTACTTAATTGCAGGGCTTTGGAAAAATAAGTTGACCGAATGGATTAAACCCGCATTACCATGGGCATTGGCCTGCGGTGGTATCCTAGGCATTGGAATTTTGATGGGAGCTTACTGGGCATATGAAACCTTAAATTTTGGTGGTTATTGGAATTGGGATCCCGTAGAAAACGCTTCGCTTGTGCCTTGGCTAGTTCTAATTGGAGCCATCCACACTATGGTCGCCTACCGTAATTCAAGTGCCGCATTAAAGACCTCTATAATTTTGGTGATTTCAGCCTTTATTTTGGTTCTGTACTCAACTTTCTTAAATCGTTCCGGTGTATTAGGAAATGCATCAGTGCACTCTTTTACAGATCTTGGATTATCTGGTCAATTACTCGTTTACATGCTAACTTTCCTTGTTGGTGCCATCGCATTTGCTTGGTACCGTTGGAAAGACCTACCCAAAGACGAAAAGGAAATTGGGGTCTATTCAAAAGAATTCTGGATTTTTGTTGGTGCATCTATATTGGGCTTATCGGCATTCCAACTAACATTTACAACGTCTATCCCGGTCTACAATACTATCGCGGAGGCCTTTGGATTAGTTTCTAATCTGGCACTACCTGCTGATCAAGCAGAACATTACAGTAAAATTCAAATATGGATTTTTGTAGCAGTTGCTGTTTTGAGTGCAGTAGGTCAGTACGTTTGGTGGGGGAAAATTAAGGAATCAACTAAATGGAAGCCACTTTTAAATGCGGTGTTAATTGCCAGTTTATTAACCGTTTTATTTGTTAACCTGGGCAAGATCTATACGGCTTCCTACATTGTACTTTTGTGGAGTAGTCTATTTTCTACAATTGCCAATGGAACCATCCTTTGGTTTTTGATTAAACAAAAATTCTCGCTTTCAGGCGGTGCAATGGCACACGTAGGATTAGCGATTATGTTGATTGGGGTGTTGTTTTCATCTGGATACTCTAAAGTTGTCTCACTAAATCGGTCGGGATTTGCCATCTCGAATAAAGTCGAAGAATTTACGAAAGATAACAACAAAGAAAACAAAGAAAATCTTCCACTTTGGCTAGGACAAGGGGCGCAAATGCAAGATTATTTGGTGACTTATAAAGGCCGTAAAATTGCTATTCGTGGAAAATCAGGATACTACAACAAAAAAGATTTTGAAATTATTGAGGGGGATTTTCATGCCGTAGCTCTGCGCGACGTGACACAAGATGGAGAATCTGTTGCGAAAAAAGGGGATACACTAACTGTAGAGCCTGAGAATAATTATTACGAATTAGAGTTTAAGAATGCAGAGGGAAAAGTAGTTTCACTATATCCGCGCTGGCAAGTAAATCCAAAAATGGGAACCGCCATTTCGCCGGATGTAAAACACGCCTGGGGACATGATATTTACACCTATGTTTCGCTAGACCCACGCTTGGCTGCCGAGGCGGGTGAGGAAAAGCAATGGAGTCAAACTATAAATTCAAAGGTCTCCATTGGCGATACGTTGTTTTTAAATGATTTTGTAGCCGTCCTAAAAGACGTGAGCCGCGTAACAAATGTCGAAGGGGTAAGCCTAAGCGAAACAGATGCCGCTGTTCAGGCCAATTTTCTTGTGTTGGGTAAAAACTTCCAGCAGTTTGATTTGAAACCAACCTTTATTATTAAGGATGGTATGGTTGCGATGCCAGCTTTTGAAAGCGAGGAGACAGGTATAAAAATTAAATTTACGGCGATAGACCCAAAGACACAACAGTTTAGTTTTGCGGTTAATACGACCCAGCAAGACTTAATTATTATAAAGGCATTGGAAAAACCGTATATCAATTTGGTTTGGGTTGGATCGATTCTTATGTTTATTGGATTATTTGTCGCTACATTTCGTCGGACAGAAAAAAATATCGCTTAACATGAGTCGTAGAGAAAAATTAAGTATTTCGGGTGCCATCGGATTTTTGATTATTTGGATTATTGACCTAAATAGTCCGACACCCAAGGAGATTCAAGGCGACTTTTGGAATGAAATATTTTACCATTATGGATGGCTCATGTACGCCGTTGCTTGCCTCTTTTATTATCAATTTTCAAAAAATATCCGATTGAAAAAGGAGGAAGAAGAATCAAAAAAAAATAGTCAATGAGTCCAGAATATACTATTCAAAGTAGTCAAATCATTGGAATAATCGTTTCCATGGTATTTTCTGCATTCTTTTCTGGAGTCGAAATGGCTTTTGTTTCCTCGAATAAATTGTACTTCGAACTTAAGTCGAAACAAAATATTCTAAGCGCCAAAATCATTTCTAATTTCAACCGAAGTCCATCCCTATTCATCGGCACAATGTTGATTGGAAATACACTTACCCTCGTGGCATATGGTATTTTCATGGAAGAGTTTCTCCACCATTTGATTTTGCATAACATTCCTGTAATCGAAAATGAGATCATCGCCCGCTTATTGGCTTCAATTCTAGCCACAATCTTAATTTTGATGACCTCTGAATTCACTCCCAAAAGTGTTTTTTTAATCAATCCAGATGCCATTCTCGAATTCCTTGCCATCCCAATATGGATAATCAATACACTCATGTTTCCATTAGTTTGGAGTATTGTTGGCCTGTCTAAATGGTTCATTACCCAAGTTTTACGGCTTCCTTATTCGGAGGAAAAGCCCGCCTTTGGACTTACGGACTTGAATCATTATTTACAAAATTTGAATCGAAAGATTTCGACTGAAGAGGAAAATGAAGTTGACACTAAAATTTTCCATAATGCCCTCGAATTCAAACAAGTAAAGGTCCGCGAATGTATGATTCCTCGGACAGAAATTACGGCTATTGAAGTAGAGGAAGGCATTGAAGGCTTAACTCATGTATTTATCGAAAGTGGCCATTCTAAAGTTTTGGTTTACAAAGAAACACTTGAGGAGGTAATCGGCTATTGCCATTCGTTGGAATTATTCAAAAAGCCAAAAGACCTGTTGGCCATTTTAACCCCCATTCCAATCGTTCCTGAAGCTATGCCAGCGAATGACCTGATGATCAAGTTCTCCAAAGAGCGTAAATCACTGGCATTGGTCGTTGATGAATTCGGAAGTACCTCCGGATTAGTCAGCATGGAGGATGTGATGGAGCAGATTTTTGGTGAAATTCAAGATGAGTATGATGACTCCGAAGATTGGATTGAAAAGGAATTAGATGATCACACGTATTTGCTTTCAGGCCGACATGAAATCGATTATTTAAACGAAAAATATGCTTGGAATTTACCAGATGGCGACTATGAAACGCTGGGAGGAATGCTTATTAGCATTTATGAAGATATTCCTGGCGTGAATGAGATTATTACATTAAGCCCTTTTCAATTCCAAATCATTTCGGTAACTGACGCTCGAATTGATACCATTAAAATGATTATTACAGGAAAAATACCGAAAGACGAACCTACTAAAGGGAAGCACTAAGTACGCGCTGGAGTGTCTGGCATTTCATTTCTGTCTCTTGCCATTCTGTTTCAGGAATAGATTCCTCCGTAATTCCACAACCTGCAAAATAAGTTGCCTTCATTTGTTTAATACCATGTTCCAAGCGGACAGTACGTAGATTAACAAACAAATGTATCTCTTGATCCACATTAACAGGACCCAAATATCCACTGTATAGCGATCGCTGGTGCTTTTCTACCGAGTGAATCCAAGATTTTGCTGCTTCTTTAGGTGTGCCACAAACGGCAGAAGTCGGGTGTAAAAGGTCTAACATAGTAGAAATTAAACCTGGATAATGATACTTCTGTGTATCTACCAAGTATTCCGTTTTTAAATGCATCAAATTACCGGCCAGTACGGTTTTAGGCCCAGTTTCGACATACTCTCTCAGGCGAATCCGCTTAAAACAATCAATAATATAGCGGCTTACATAGGCTTGTTCCTCTATCTCCTTTTGTGACCAGCGCACTTCCTGAACAGATAATTGCGTGCCATCTGCTTGTGAAGCTGCATGCGTGCCTGCAAGTGAAATCGTACTAAAAACTCCCGCTTTATTCTGCGAAACAAGTATTTCAGGGGTGGCGCACATCCACGTACTACCAAAAGAAGGAAGATATACGGCACATATAAATGCAGATGAATAAGCCATACATAAGCGATCAAAAGCCTCCAAAACATCAAAAGACGGATCAAAAATTTGTTCTGCCGTACGCGATAAAACTACTTTCTGAAACTCACCAAGATGAATTTTTTCAATTGAACGCCGAACTTGCTCCTTAAAATACGCCTTTTCAACCTCGTCTACCACCACAGGTACGTCCTTAACTAAAGGTAAATCGAATGGGAGAACGGGTGATGAGTGTATGTGACTTGCCGATAAAAAATAAGGTTCTCCTTCGAAGGGGGCGACTAAAAATCCGCTTGGTAAGGCCGCTATATCCAAAGAAGCTTGTTTCACTCCCCCAGTGGCGTCCACCATCAAGTGCTTCTCAGGCTGATTAGGCAATCGCCAAACAACGATGGCATGTTCTGATTGAACTGCATCCTCCCACAACTTACTCCACAAATTTGACATTAATCTACTTTCAATATAGCTACAGTTAAACGACTCGCGCAGATTAATTGTTCGTCCTCATCATGAATTTTTATTTCGTACACATGTAGTGTTTTTCCAATTCGTAACGGAATGCAGGTTCCTACGACAAAACCTCCGCGCGCCGATTTCAAGTGATTGGCATTAATTTCAACCCCGACCCCTTTGTAATGTTCCGCATCTGGTACAGCTAAACTAGAAGCAATGCTCCCCATCGTTTCTGCTAATACAACGGATGCGCCGCCATGTAGTAAGCCGAAAGGCTGTTTTGTTCGATGGTCAACAGGCATTTTAGCTTTGATAAAGTTTGCATGGATTTCAGTGAACTCAATTCCCAGATGCTCGATCATATTACCCGCTGCCCATGCATTTATGGTATCAAGAGAAATGGCCGTATTAAACATAAATATTCGTAGTTTTGTGGCGTAAAATTCGGAAATATTTGCCGAATAAAGACCCTTTCGTAATTTTTTATGCATTCGATTAAAGACATTTACTTGATACGCCACGGCGAAACGATATACAACCGTTCCGGGGTAGTTCAGGGCAGCGGTATTGATGCCGATTTGAATGAATTGGGTCAAAGACAAGCAGAAGCATTTTATGCGCATTATCATCACCTTGAATTAGATAAAATCTATACCTCTGCGCTGAAGAGAACACATCAGTCGGTCCAACAATTCATCGAAAAGGGACTTCCATGGGAGCAGCATGCAGGTTTAAACGAAATTTCTTGGGGTGTTCGTGAGGGTCGCACCCCGAATACAGCAGATGATACTTACTATCGAAATTTAACTAAAACATGGCGTGAAGGGAATGTACATGTGCAGTCTGAGGAGGGTGAAAGTCCACTTGAGGTTTTAGAAAAACAAAAACCGGTCGTCGACCTAATTCTTTCGCGTCCAGAAGAAAAATCGATATTGATTGCAATGCATGGGCGTGCCATGCGTGTTTTACTTACGCATTTATTTGAAAAACCATTGCACAAAATGGACGATTTTGCCCATCAAAATTTATGTTTGTATCACATTCAATATGACTACAAACAAGGCAAATTCAACCTTTTAAAAGCAAATCACACGGATCATTTACGCGACTTGCCCGAATCCATGTAAGGATGAAAAAAAATCAGCTTTATTGGACATTGCAATTCGGCGGCTGGTTTGCCTGGGCGCTCAATGAAGCCCTACTTTACACAAATCAATATGGTTGGAAATGGGCATGGCTTTTTTCATCGTTGGCCAATATTTCGCTCGCTATTTTCTTAACCCACCAATACCGACATATAACCAAACACTTCCATTGGCAAGATCTGAGCTTATTTCGCCTCTTACAATTGAATATTCTTGCGCTACTTTTCATGGCGCTTTGTTTAGTAGGCTTAAACATCCCCATGGATTATACCTTTCTACAAGAAAGCTATGACGTTACATTAAGCCCATTTATTGTCATTCAGATTTTATTCAATTTTATGAAGCCGTTGGCAATTTGGCAGTTGATTTATTTCTTCTTCCAATATTCCAATAAAAAGCTGGACATGGAACGTGAGCAGGACCGATTGGAACGCACGATACAGGAAACTGAAGGTAAAGTTTTGCGCGCCCAAATGAATCCACATTTTGTTTTCAATGCATTAAACAGCGTGCAAGCGCTAATTACGGAAGATCCTCAAAAGGCAAAAAAGGGGATTAACCAATTGTCAAAATTACTGCGTAGCTCATTATTGACTGAGCGCAGAAAAACGATTCCGCTTGCAGAGGAACTTGAAACAGTGGCTGATTATTTGGCATTGGAAAAAATTCGTTATGAGGATCGACTCACGTGGAAAATGGAAATTCCATCCACATGTTCAAAGGCTCAGATACCTCCTATGATGCTCCAAACACTGGTTGAAAATGCCATTAAACATGGAATTTCACATTCGGTCAAAGGCGGGATGATCACAATCGCTGCGCAATTGAATGAGGGAAGTGTACATATCTCCGTGATTAATCCTGGCCAACTAAAAGCAGAAATGGCCAATTCGCTGGGGATTGGATTTGAAAATTCAAAGAGTCGGCTTAATTTATTGTTTGGAGAAACCGCTCAATTAAGTATTCGTCCATTGGACAAAAATCACGTGGAAGCAATGATGGTTTTACCTTACCTTGAACTAAAATAATACCTACCATGAAAGCAATTATCGTAGACGACGAGCGCTTAGCTCGAAATGAACTCAAACGTTTATTGGAAAATTTCCCACATATCGAAGTGATTGGTGAGGCCGCTAATACGGATGAGGTGTCCGAATTACTAGAGACCCAACAGCCAGACGTGTTGTTTTTGGATATACAAATGCCTGGGAAAACAGGATTTGAATGGCTTGAAACTTGGGAGGGATTTTTGCCCGAAGTGATCTTTACAACAGCCTTTGACGCCTTTGCATTAAAAGCATTTGAGGTGAATGCCTTGGATTATTTGTTGAAGCCCATTGACCTATCTCGCCTCAGCGATAGTATTCAAAAATTAGAAAAGCAGGTGCAAGCACAAACGCGCGCTACCGAAAGCCCTAGTCATAAATTGGGTGCCCAAGACCAAATCTTTGTGAAAGACGGGGAGAAATGTTGGTTCGTCCGCCTAGATCGCGTTCGCCTATGCGAATCCATGGGAAATTATGTCCGCTTGTTTTTTGATGATCAGAAACCCTTGGTCTTGAAATCCTTAAATGCCATGGAAGATCGCTTGGACCCCAAGGTATTCTTTCGCGCGAATCGCAAGCATATCATCAACCTAAATTACATTGATAAAATTGAGCCCTGGTTTTCCGGAGGCTTGCAGGTTACGTTGATGGGTAAGGGCGAGAAGATTGAGATATCGCGCCGACAGTCCATCAGGTTCAAGGAGTTACTCTCGCTTTGATCGTTTTGGGGCTTCGCCGAGCAAAAATCCATAGGCCTCAAGTGCAGGCACATGATCAAAAATAACTTTAAGAATAGCGGTTAAAGGCAAAGCTAAAATCAGACCTGGTACTCCCCAAATTAGTTCCCCGGCTAAAAGGGCCAACATAGCAATCATGGGATTAATACTCACCTTGGATCCAATGACCAATGGTGTTATGAAATTTGCTTCTACAAATTGAACTGCGGCTACCCAAGCAACTACGCCCATAGCAAAACCGGGGCCTAATGTAACTAAAGTTAAAATGATCGGTAAGGCCGCTCCCACCCAAATCCCTACGTAAGGGATTAGCAATAAAATACCCGTCAACGATCCAAAAAACAAGTAATAATCAACACCCAGCCACCAAAAGCCAATGCAATTTGAAATGGCAACGATCAGCATAACCGCTAAAAGTCCCACCAAATAACTCTGCACCACTCCGCCCGTTTTGTGCATAATTCCTTGTAACACCGAACGCTCGGTTGTTGGGAAAACCTTACTTAAAAACTCCGAAAAAAACTGCCGATAATACAAGAAGAAAAATACAAATATGGGGACTAAAATCAGGGTGGTAATTGAGTGAATTAACGTAGTGAACGTTGTAGATAAAATCGATCCGGAATTTTTTAACAGATTCATGGTTTGGTTCGTCACCTCGCCCATTTGCTTTTTGCGGGAGATATTTAGGTTTTTGGATAAAAAACTTTGTAGGCTGTTTAACCAAGACTCCGCCTTTTTGATAAAGATGGGCCAGTCGCTTACAAATTCGGCCGCTTGCCCAATGAGAAGTAATAACAATCCGCCTAAAACCAAAATAAGCAGCAGTAAGCAGATACTAATGGAAATGGCACGTAGCAATCCGCGACGCTCAAGCCAAGCACAAATGGGCAAAAGTAACATCGCAAGAATCATTCCAAATGACAATAAAATAAGTAAGTCCTGAAGTAGATACAATCCCAAAATAACTAGCGCAATGGAAATGAGCACAGCAGCTAAGCGAATCGGATAAGCAGTTTTTTCGGGCATTGGGTAGTAATAATTAAATCAAAGTAAGGAAAAAGTTAACAATTTCGTAATATAGCGACTTATATCTTTGTGTCACTTCATTTAAACTAATTGTCCAATACGAATATGAACACACAGTTTAATAAAGCGAAAATACTTTTGGTGGATGATGACCCCGATATTCTCGAGCTACTGGAGTACAATTTAGCAAAAGAAAATTATGTTTTGGCCAAAGCTCATGATGGACAACAAGCATTGGATATTGTTAAACAATTCAAGCCAGCCTTAATTATCATGGATGTCATGATGCCCGTGATGGATGGAATTGAGACGGCACGTAAAATCAAAGCCATTCCTGAATTAAAAAATACACTGATTTTATTTCTAACAGCGCGAGGAGAAGAGTTTACTGAGGTGGCGGCTTTTGATGCAGGAGCGCATGATTACATCATTAAGCCTATCAAGCCGCGTGCTCTTGTTAGTCGCATCAATGCGATTCTGAAACGCGATTCGGCGGAAGAAAGTCAAGAAATTATTGCGATTGGCGGATTAGTGATTAATCGGACACAATATGCAGCAACCTTTGATGGACGTACGCTTGTGCTACCTAAAAAGGAATTTGAGTTACTTTCCTATCTCGCAAAAAATCCAAATAAAGTATTTAACCGAGACGAATTATTAGAAAAAGTTTGGGGGTCAGACGTCTACGTCGTTGAACGCACAGTAGATGTGCACATCCGAAAGCTACGCGAGAAAATCCCGGAATATTACATCAAAACTCTGAAGGGGGTAGGTTATTTATTTTCGATTGAAAAGGCCTAATTCGAGCCATTTTTGGTAAATTGCGGCTTCAATGATGAAGCAGTTTCCTTTAATTCTAGTTTTATTTTCATTTAGCCTGTTGGCAGAGCATCCGAAACGCGAGTTACGAGGCGTTTGGGTGGCAACGGTCCAAAACATCGATTGGCCAAGTGCGCGCAATTACAATGGAATAACCCAACAAAAAGAATTCATTGAGCTTTTAGATTCCCATCATAAAACCGGAATCAATGCCCTATTTGTTCAAGTGCGTACTGCAGCAGATGCACTCTATGCCAAAAGCACGGAACCTTGGTCCGCCTATTTGTCTGGACTACAGGGCCAAGCACCAAAACCCTATTACGATCCACTTGCCTTCATGATTTCGGAAAGTCATGCGCGTGGCATGGAGTTTCATGCGTGGCTAAATATGAATAGGGCTAGTATGTCCACTAAATCTTTACTTAGTTCGGAGAGTATTGTGCGCAAACACCCCGAGTGGATTGTGACGTATAATCACCAACATCTTTTAAATTTTGGTATCCCTGCCGTTCGGCATTATATCACCAATGTTGTCAAAAATATTGTACAGAACTACGATGTAGATGGCATTCATTTTGATGATTATTTTTACCCTTATCCGATTAAAAATGAAGTTTTTCAGGATGGTGAAGCGTATCAAACGTATAAATTACCTAATGAAAGTTTGGCCGACTGGCGACGCAGAAACGTCAATAATCTCATTCAAGAAATAGCTCAAGCCATTAAAGAAGTCAATCCGCGTGTAAAATTTGGCATTAGTCCATTTGGCATTTGGCGACATAAAAGCTCAGATCCCGAATATGGATCCCCGACACGAAACGGGTTACAGTCCTATGACGATTTGTATGCTGATACTGAAAAGTGGGCGAAGGCTGGTTGGCTTGATTATTTAGCCCCCCAATTATATTGGGGAAATACGCACAGAGTAGCTCCCTTTGGGCCACTTGCCGCCTGGTGGAATGAGCATGGGTATGGCCGACCGATCTACGTGGGGCATGCGGCCTATCATTTAACGGATCAGTGGAATGCGGGGGAATTAGCCAAACAATTGCAACATGCTCGGAGTTTAGATCAAGTCAAAGGGTCTATTTACTTCAGTTCAAGCCAAATAGCCAAAAACTTAAAAGGCTTCCAAGACACTTTGCGTAAATCATATTTTGCGCATTTGGCATTAGTTCCCACGATGCCTTGGTTGGATAGCATTCCGCCCACGGCTCCGCACCAAGTGAGTTTAAACAAAAAGGGGGGACAATGGGTTTTGACATGGAAACCTGGCGAAATGAGTATGGACAAAGACCCTGCCACCTATTATTTGGTCTATAAAATCCATCGCAAGGAGGGATTGAAGGCTTTGGAACATACGGAAAATATTGTTTACAAAGGAAGCAAAACAGAAATACAGATAGAGGCTTCAACCGTAGAATCCGGTCATGGATTTGTCGTAACGGCCGTCGATCGATTACATAATGAGTCAACTGCCGGCACGGTTCAATGGATTGTGCCTAACCCTAATTAATATGAGTTTACGTTTTTTACATTTGACAGTTAAAGAAATCACGGAGGAGACCTCGGACACGAAAACCATCCATTTTTGGCATCCAATACATGAGACTTTGTCGTATATATCGGGTCAATTTTTAACCTTGATCCCAACTATCGCGGGGGAAAAACCGCGCCGTAGCTATTCACTTTCTTCTTCTCCTAAAACCGATATGTCACCAGCAATTACGGTGAAGCGTATTTCGGGTGGAGTGGTTTCCAATTTTTTATGTGACCACATTAATGTGGGCGATGCGATTGAGGTTATTGCTCCGATGGGGAATTTCGTGTTAGAAGCTGATGCGAATCAAGCTAAAACCTATGTGTTTGTGGGCGCTGGCTCGGGCATCACACCGCTTATGTCCATGATTAAATCTGTTTTGCACGGAGAATCCAAATCAAAAATTCGGGTTATTTATGGGTCGCGCTATGAAGACCAAATCATCTTCAAAAAGCAGTTGGACGCATTAGAAGCATCATTTGCGGATCGCTTGCAGGTATTGCACGTGATCAGTAAGCCATCTGCTTCCTGGCCAGGCTTGAAAGGTCGGATCAATCAGGCGTCTACGGTGTATTATTTGAAACAAGAATTTGGCTTAGACATTGCCAAAGCGCATTATTTTCTATGTGGACCCGTGGGTATGATGGATGATGTGCAGGCGGCATTGGGGATTTTTGATGTCCCTGCCGACCAGATTCACAAGGAATTATTTAGTGCAGCTCCTTCTGCAGATACGTCGATCGAAGATAATTCAGTGGCCCGTGAGATTACCTTAATCTATGAGGGGAAATCACATGCCGTGATGGTGCAACCACATGAGACGATATTGGAGGCAGCGCTTGAGGCAGATTTAGATATCCCGTATTCGTGTCAGGCGGGAATGTGCACGGCTTGTATGGGCTTGTGTAAGTCTGGATCTGTGGTGATGGATGAGGAAGATGGACTGACGGCAGGTGAAATTCAAAAAGGATATATTCTTACGTGCGTGGCACATCCGACGAGTGATGGGGTGGTGATTGATCTAGATTAATATCAGTTTTTCGGGCTTGAAAATCACTTTTTCCACTTACCTTTGGCAATCCTCCAAGGTTTGCCAAAGGTAGGGGGGAATTAGAAATCTCGGGGATCCCAAGCCACCCGCGTATTGTCATACAAAGAAGCTAATCGAGTCAGGTCATCTTCATCCAACGCAAAATCAAATACCGTTACATTTTCAATCATGCGATCCCGATGAATGGATTTTGGAATCGTCACCGCGCCCATTTCAATATTCCAACGAATCAATATCTGATAGGTAGTTTTGGCCCATTTACGTGCGATTTCGACTAAAACGGGATGCTCTTTTTTGAAACCACGCACGACCGGCGCATATCCTTCAACTTGAATACCCTGCGATTGGCAGAACGCTAATTCATCAGGTAAGTAACAAAACGGACTTAACTCAATTTGATTCACTGCCGGACAAATATGGGCATAGTTCAAAAGCTCCGACAAGTTTTTTTGGTAATAATTAGAAACACCGATGGACTTGATGACAGCTTGTTCATGCAAGGATTCCAACGCCTTCCACGTTTCCTTGCGCTTATCTTCCTTAGGCCAATGAATTAAATACAAATCGATATATTCCAAAGACAAATCATGCAACGACTTTTCAAACGCACGCATGGTTGAATCATATCCCATGTCATCCATCCACACCTTACTCGTAATAAACAATTCTTCGCGTGCAACGGAAGTGGACGATATTGCTTGCCCAACTTCCAATTCATTCCCATATATAGAAGCTGCATCAATTAAGCGAATCCCAAGATCAAGCGCTTCTCGAACCGATTGCCCAACTTCGTTTTGTTGGCCCGGCGCATACACCCCCAAACCCAGCTGAGGCATAAAATAACCTGAATTCAATCGAACATTTGGAATTTGCAACATTAGATCTAGTTTAATTTCGACATTAAAGCTAGCTAAAATTGATGTATTTTTACAAAAAAAACAGCTGATGAACCGAGTAGTAAGACCACAAAAAATCACACGTAAATTCTTAGCAGCCGACTTCACATTAAGTTCGTGGGAAAGTGTTTTACCTTATTTTGAAAAACTCAGCGAAACGAAAATCAACTCCCTAGAAGATTTAATCGAATTTTGCCAGAACCGTTCTGAATTGGAAAGCTACCTTTCTGAAAACTTTGCGTGGCGGTATATTAAGATGTCGTGCGATAATCAAAATGAGGCGCACCAGCATAGCTATCAGCAGTTTGTCAATGAAATTATGCCAAATGCCTCGGTCTTCGAGGACGCCTGGAATAATAAAGTGATGCAAAGTCCATTTGCCGCTGAACTTCCACAAGCAGGCTATTCGATTATGTTGCGTGGCTTGAAAAAGTCGATCGAAATATTCCGCGAGGAAAATATCCCTCTGTTTACTGAATTGCAAAATTTACAAACGCAATATGGTGCGGCCACAGGTGGCTTAATGGTGGAGATAGATGGGGTAGAAAAAACGCTCCAACAAGCCAACGCCTATTTAGAATCAAATGACCGCGAAAAACGAAAAGAGGTTTACGAAAAAGTATCTGGAGCACGATTAGCTATTCAAGAAAAACTCGATGATTTATTTGATCAATTAGTTGGCAAACGCCATCAACTTGCTCTAAACGCAGGCTTCGCAAATTACCGCGATTATGCATTTGCTAGCCTAGGGCGCTTTGATTATACCCCAGCAGACTGCTTTGAATTTCATTCTGCGGTTGCCAAAACGGTGGTTCCTATGATCAACCGTCAAGCTGAAAAACGCAAAAGTGTACTTGGTGTTACGGCGTTAAAACCTTGGGACAAGGCCGTAGATGTTCTCGGACGGGAACCCTTGAAACCGTTTGAAACGGGCGAGGAATTGCTACTAAAAACAATTGAGGTATTCGATCAGATGGATCCATTTTTAGGTAATTGTTTGAAAGAAATGGTCAAATTAGACAGATTTGATTTAGGCTCACGCAAAGGGAAAAACCCAGGTGGATATAATTACCCTTTAGAGGAAAGTGGTTTCCCATTCATTTTCATGAATGCGGCTGGTCAGGTACGAGATATGGTTACGCTCCTACATGAAGGCGGGCACGCGGTTCATTCGATTTTAACGAAAGATTTAGCCTTAAACGCCTTCCGAAATTTCCCGTCGGAAGTTGCTGAGCTGGCTTCCATGAGCATGGAATTAATAACGATGGATTATTGGGACACCTATTTTACAGATCCCCAAGCAGCTAAAAGAGCAAAAATCAAGCATTTGGAGGACATATTGGACACCTTGCCTTGGGTAGCAACGATTGATGCATTCCAGCATTGGATCTATGAAAATCCGAGTCATTCCCCAGCGGAACGTGCGCAAGCTTGGAACCGTATTTATGGACAGTTTTCAGATAGTATAACGGACTGGAGTGAGCACGAAGAAGTCAAAACGAAACTTTGGCAAAAACAATTGCACTTATTTGAGGTACCATTTTACTACATTGAATATGCCATTGCGCAATTGGGAGCGCTAGCGGTTTGGCGTAATTACTGCCAAAATCCAACGCAGGCATTGGATAAATATTTGAATGCATTGAGTTTGGGCTATACCAAACCAATTAAAGAAATTTACGCCACGGCAGGAATTGAGTTCAATTTCAGCCAAGCTTACATCCAAGAATTGATGGACTTCTTAGCGCAAAAAATTCAACAATTAGAAGAAAGCTAATTTTTTTAAACCAATTTTTGGCCTTACTTTTGCATCGTAATTTTGTCAATAAGAACAATGAAATTAAAAAATTTACTTCCGATTATTGCCCTAGCTGTAACTGCTATTGCATGTGATTATCAAAAAAATAATACAATCAAACAAAAAGACGTTCGCAAAGATGATAAGTATGTTTACGGAATTCATCCAGATTCAGCCGCTGCGCAGTCGAAAAACACATATACAGCCAAGCCGGAATTAGAAGTACGCGCAAATGCCATTCGTGAAAAACTATTTCAAGGAAAAGAAATTTCAAAAGGAAATTAATTACCAATATAGCTTAAGAAGGAGGCCGGTCGATGACCGGCTTTTTTTATGCCCTACTGAATCAATAGGTCTCGGATGAATGTCAACTGATAAAAAAGGACCGTAAAAATCACCGACCAAAATATTCCTGAAATCGCCATAAAAAACAATACGCGTGGCGTAGGAACTTTAAAAGACAAGGCGAGTAAACTGCCACCAATAGGGGTAAATAATAACGGGGTCATCACTGCGATGCCTTTAATTCCGAATCGCTGCCAAATACTTACCGCATAACGAACGCGCCCAGAAAATAATTTTGGTTTTTGAATACGAATCCGGGAAATTTGTTGAACTAGAAAACGGCCTATCGTCAACATGACCGTTACCGTAAACATCATCCCCACCCAGGTGCAAATAATGGTCTCGAGCATGGATAAACCCAACCCAAAACCAGTCAAAGGTCCAGCAACAAATTTAATCGACGAAGCGGCCATGACCGCAAAATAGGCTCCCCACTGCATTATTTGGCACCATTATAGACCGACACCCCTTGATCCAGAAAGGAAATAAAATGGGCAATATTGGCATCAAATGCCACCGGCTTCACCATTGGGGCTGCATCATTTCGTGGATCCAACAATACGTAATGTGGCTGAGCATTTGAATTAAAACGGGCAATTTGAAAGTCAAGATTTTGATCGCCCAAGGTCTTTTTTTCTTGACCATCGACCTTAGATGTGTACCACTGATCTGCCGGCAATTCCGTCTTATCATCGCAATACAACGCGACCACGACGTATTGTTCTTGCAAGCGCTTTAGTACTTGCGGGTCCGACCACACATTCTCTTCCATTTTCCGACAATTCACACAACCATGGCCAGTGAAATCGATAAACAAAGGTTTATTCACTTTCAACGCATAGGCTTTTGCCTCTTCAAAATCAAAAAATCCTTGTAAGCCCAATGGTAACGTGAGAAAATCAGCATATTTCTTTTGGCCTTGATCTGTTTTTACAGGGGCAGTAACAGATGCTTCAGATCCTTTAAAGTCCTGCGAACTCAACGGAGGCAACCACCCCGATAATCCTTTCAAAGGCGCGCCAAACATACCTGGAATCAAATAAATCACAAAGGCTAGTACAGTTGTGGCGAATAAGGTGCGTGGCACCGACAAGTTTTTCGCAGGCCCATCGTGTGGCAAAGAAATTTTGCCAAATAAATACAAAGTCAAGGCTCCGAAAATCGCAATCCAAATCGCCAAGAAAATCTCCCGATCCAATAAATGCCAATGGTACACCTGATCAGCCACACTTAAAAACTTAAACGCCAATGCGATTTCCAAGAAACCCAAAACCACTTTTACCTCATTCATCCAATTCCCAGATTTAGGAAGCGATTTCATAAAACCAGGGAAGATCGCAAACATCGTAAACGGAATCGCAAAGGCCAAGGAGAAACCCAACATCCCAATAATTGGCTTTAAGAAAACCCCCTGAGAAGCTGCAATCAGAATGGATCCCGCTAAGGGGCCTGTACACGAAAATGATACCAAAACGAGTGTAAAGGCCATAAAAAACACGCCCATCAAACCTCCTTTGTCGGATTTGGCATCGACTGAATTCACCAAACCCGAAGGCAAGACAATTTCAAAAGCTCCCAAAAAGGAAATTCCAAAAAAGATAAATATCACAAAGAAAAGTAGATTAGGAATCCAGTGCGTACTCAAAAAGTTCGCAAAACTAGCCCCCGCAAAGAAGGCGAGTATCGTCCCAAAAAACACGTAAATCAAAACGATGAATAAACCGTATAAGAAAGCAAGACGCTTTCCACCTTGTTTCTTGGTGAAGAAACTCACGGTCATCGGAATCAATGGATACACACAAGGCGTCAAAAGGGCTAGTAATCCTGCACCCAACGCCACGAAAAAGAACTCAATCAAACCACCTCCAGCTACATTAGAGGCTTTTTTTTTTGAGTCCTCCGTAGCTGAAATCTTGAAATTACCCTTTATTGGAACACAGAGGCCACTTTCATTTGAACATGTTTGGGAATCATATACCCCGTCAATCACCCAATTATCAGAAGTGATTTTAATCTTCTGACGAAATTCACCTTGCTCCGTGAAATAGGTGTACGTTCCTCCCCAAATTTCTTTATCCTCCTTGCTATGTGGATTAATCGCTTTTAACGGACCAATGGACTCAACACCCAAGCCAGGTTTTAACGTAACCGTCGTAACAACTGGACCTAAATCCTTATCAAAATCAGATGAATACAAATACCAACCTTTATCAATAGATACCTTAAAAATTAATTCTGCTTCTTGACCCGAAGTAGGTTGCGCAGGAGATAAGGTCCAAGACCATTTCGCTGGAGTAATTTTTTGACCGAAAAGCTGAACCGAAAACAACAGGAACAGTGCTAAAAATTTTAATTTCATTTTTGGAAAAATTATTGCCTGCAAAAATACGCTTTTTTACTTGGATACAAACGTGATATTTGTCGCGATAGTTCCAGCACAATCGTTTTTCTATTCAGATAAAAAAACTTATTTTTACATCCTTAAATTACGTATTCAAGAACTACATTAATTCATGGCTGCTAGCACATTCCCAACCCAACGAGACACCGAAATTTTTAAACTTATTGATCAAGAAGCTCACCGACAAGAATTTGGTATTGAGTTAATCGCATCCGAGAATTTCACATCGCCACAGGTGATGGAAGCACAAGGAAGCGTTTTGACAAATAAATACGCCGAAGGACTACCAGGAAAGCGTTATTATGGAGGCTGTGAGGTCGTTGACGAAGTAGAAATTTTAGCCATTGAGCGGGCAAAGAAATTGTTTGGCGCTACGTGGGCCAACGTGCAACCGCACTCAGGAGCGCAAGCGAATGCAGCTGTTTTTCTTTCTTTTTTAAATCCAGGAGATAAAATTTTAGGGTTTGATTTAGCACATGGCGGTCACCTTTCACACGGTTCGCCTGTGAATTTCTCCGGAAAATACTTTCAAGCTTTTTTCTACGGCGTAGAAAAAGAAACAGGCTTGATCGACTGGGATAAAGTAGAAGCAATCGCTTTGAAAGAAAAACCAAGATTAGTTATTTGTGGCGCATCTGCATATTCTCGTGATTGGGATTATGTTCGCTTGCGTGCGATTGCAGACAAAATAGGAGCTATTTTATTAGCCGACATTTCACATCCATCCGCTTTAATTGCCAAAGGATTGTTAAATAACCCTGTGCAACATTGCCACATCATTACAACAACAACCCACAAAACTTTGCGTGGGCCTCGTGGTGGTTTGATCATGATGGGGAACGATTTTGAAAACCCTTTCGGTTTTAAAACCATGAAAGGCGAACTAAAAATGATGTCGGCCTGCCTCGATGCAGCCGTATTCCCAGGAACACAAGGAGGACCCTTGGAGCACGTAATTGCAGCAAAAGCAATCGCATTCAGAGAAGCACTATCCCCTACATTTGAAACCTACGCAAAGCAAGTCCAGTCGAACGCGCAAGCAATGGCAAAGGCTTTCTTAGCGAAAGGTTATGATATTATTTCAGGAGGAACAGATAACCACTTAATGCTCATCGACTTACGGCCAAAAGGCTTAAGCGGCAAATTAGCCGAAAACACCTTGATTCAAGCCGACATTACCATTAACAAAAACATGGTACCATTCGATGACAAATCTCCATTTGTCACTTCAGGTATGCGTGTGGGTACAGCAGCGATGACAACGCGTGGTTTGAAAGAATCTGACATGTCACAGATTGTTGAGATGGTGGATAAGGCTTTGATGAACAACGACAATGAGGCGGTATTAAAATCAATAAAAGGAGAAGTAAATGAATGGGTAAAGCAATTCCCATTGTATCTATAATAAACAAAAATGGCGTTAGATCAAGATTGGGACGATGAAGTAGATGAGGATAAGGACGGGACGGAAATGTCTTTTTTAGATCACTTAGAAGAGTTGCGTTGGCACATCATTCGGTCCATGGCTTCTATCCTAATTTTTACCATAGCAGCTTGGATTTTTCGGAATGAAATTTTCGGAATTATCATCATGGGGCCGACTAAGGTTGATTTTTGGACAAACCAAGTATTATGCCGATTGGCAGAAATGACTGGATGGACGAGTCTTTGCTTGAAACAAGCAGATTTTATTCTTCAGAGCCGGGAGGTTTCAGGCCAATTCATGATGGCGCTTACCCAGTCAATTATTGTTGGCTTGATGTTTGCGTTTCCTTATGCTTTTTATGAAGTATGGCGTTTCATTCGTCCAGGTCTTAAAGAAAAAGAACAAAAAGCTGCCCGTGGAGCGGTATTTTGGGTTTCTCTGTTGTTTTTTATCGGTGTTTCTTTCGGATACTTCTTGGTAGCACCGATGGCCATTAATTTTTTGGCTACGTTTAAGTTAGATCCTTCGATTCAAAATCAATTCGATATTAACGATTACATCTCGTTATTGTCTATGTTGACGCTGGCCTGTGGATTAACCTTCCAATTACCTATGATTGCATTCGTATTATCGCAAGTGGGTATTTTGACACCTTCATTCATGCGCGAATACCGCAAGCATGCCTTGATTGTTATATTATTGTTGGCAGCGATTATCACGCCATCCCCTGATGTGATTTCCCAATTGTTGGTCGCCTTTCCTCTTTTCGGATTGTACGAGATCAGCATCATCGTTTCGGGCCGAGTATTACGCAGAAAAATGCGTGAGGAGGCTGCAGAAGCAAACGACTAATACCTTATGAATTATCTATCGGCGGAAAACATTTCGCGAAATCTTGGCGAACGCTGGGTGTTTAAAAACCTATTTTTTGGCTTACAGAAGGGCGAAAAAGTAGCGCTAATCGGGAAAAATGGAACGGGAAAAACCACTTTGATGGAATCCATCATGGGAATGCAATCCCCCGATGAAGGTAAAATCACGATTCGTAAAGGAATACGTGTAGGATATTTACCCCAAAACCCCGTTTTTGCGGAGAATGAACGCGTCTTAAATTATTTGTTCACCGATGATTTACCAAGTGCCGTAGCGATCAAGGCCTATGAAAAGGCAATGATATCCGGCGATCCACAAGAGTTAACAGATTCGTTTGCTTTAATGGAAACGAATAACGCTTGGGATTACGAAGCTAGAGCCAAACAAATTATTACGCGTTTAGGAATTCCGGATGGGGACCAACAAGTCTCCACGCTTTCAGGGGGGCAAAAAAAACGCCTTTCTTTAGCTAAGTTATTGATCGAAAGTCCAGACATTATGATTTTGGATGAGCCGACCAACCACTTGGATATTGAAACCATTGAATGGTTGGAAGGGATTTTATCCGGTCCCAATGTCACCGTTTTAGTTGTCTCTCACGATCGTTATTTCTTAGACAAAGTTTGTAATAAAATGATGGAATTGGCCCTCGGGTCGATATACACCTACGAAGGGAATTACGGGTATTTCCTTGAGAAAAAAGCAGAGCGTGAGGCGTCAGAAGCAAGTACGGTTTCGAAAGCCAAAAACCTGTATCGAAAGGAATTGGAATGGATGCGTCGCCAACCGAAAGCGCGTGGCACCAAATCACAATCCCGAATCGATGCCTTCTCTGAAACAGAGGAAATGGCGCATCGGAAAGTGGATGACAGCAAGTTAGAATTGAATATTCAAATGTCACGCTTGGGCAATAAAATCATTGAAATCAACCACCTGAAAAAGGCATGGGGTGAGAAGAAAATCGTCAATGATTTCACCTATACGTTTAAGAAAAAAGACCGCATTGGTATCGTAGGCAAAAATGGAGCAGGCAAAACGACCTTCTTGCAATTATTGACCGGATTAGAGCAACCGGATTCAGGAACCATTGATCCCGGGGAGACTTTAGTGATTGGTTATTACACCCAATTGCCTTTTGAATTCAAACCCGAACAACGCGTCATTGATACCATTACGGAAATTGCCGAGGTGATTCCATATGGTAAGAATGAGTCTTTATCTCCGAGTCAGTTTTTGAGTAAGTTTTTGTTTCCAACGGCCCAACAATACACGCCGGTTTCTAAATTATCCGGTGGGGAAAAGAAGCGTTTGCAATTGATGCAGGTATTGGTGAAGAATCCGAATTTCTTGATTCTGGATGAGCCCACAAACGATTTGGACTTAGACACACTTCAGTTATTAGAAGACTTTTTAAGTGAGTTCCAAGGCTGTTTATTGCTTGTTTCGCACGACCGTTATTTCATGGATAATTTGGTAGATCAATTAATCCTGGTGGAGGGCGAAGGTGAAGTAAACTTCTTTAATGGCAATTACACCGATTACCGGATTGCGCTAGAGAATAAAGAAAATGAACCCGCACCTGCCCCAAAAGTTCAAGTAAAGGAAAAAGAGGTACTCTCGGTTCAAAAAGGTGCCAAATTGAGCTTTAAGGAGCAAAAAGAGTTTGAGGATTTGGAAAAAGAGATGGCTAAATTAGAATCTGAAAAAGACGCATTGATTGAAAAATTAAATAGCGGCTCAGGTGATTTCCAGGTGTTGGCCGACTGGGCAAAAGAAATTGACATATTGAAGAACACCTTAGAAGAAAAAGAATTACGCTGGTTAGAACTATCCGAAAGAGCATAAACGATGGATCCTTTAGAAGGCAAAACACTTAAATTTATTATCGAATATTTGGTGGACAAATACGGTTGGGAAGGCCTGGCTAGTCGCATTCGTATCAATTGTTTCGCTCATGAGCCGAGTGTCAATTCGAGCTTAACCTTTTTGCGAAAAACAGATTGGGCGCGAAAGAAAGTAGAGAACTTGTACATCAAGGCGAGTCGAATGGATGAGCATCCCCCGAAATAAAAAGAGGCCCCGTTTGGGGCCTCTTTCGTTTATATCCCCAGGTTTTAACCTGAGGCTACTCAAACTCTAGTTCTCAAAGAAGAAATCTTTTAATGCATAAAGCGGTTTCTCTCCAGCACTTGGATTAACAAATACAAAGTACAGATCATTAACCCCTGTTACGGAAACTGGCATCGTTGCTTGACCCATTTTTTGAATATCCACACTGCTTACGAGTTTCCCCGTTGGGCTACCTAAGTACAACTCAAGTTTTCCTCCAGCTGTTTGGCCAGCCATAACAAATGCGGAAGCTTTGATATTTTTAATACCAGTCAAATCGATCTGATTGAAAGATGCGTATCCTTGATCGCCAAGAGCCACCACAATTTCACCTACACCATCCACCTTCGTTTTCATCGTTTTCGCATTACCATCATAAGAGCCAGCCGCTACTTTCGCATCGCGCAACGTGACTACTTTTTGGCCTGTTGCAGGAGTCATTTTACCATTTCCTTTATCTGTATATGAAGCAGAGAAAATAAATGTTCCTGGCTTACCCTTATCAGAAGTAACATACGAACCTTTAACAGGCTGCGTTGCTTTCTTCTTATCCGATAGGCCCAAAATATAAACCACCATTTCGCGCGCATCAGCTTTGGAAACTTGAGGGTGAGCGGCCATTACTTGCTCGCCCCAAACACCACCGCCACCGTTGATAATCTTCTTCGAAAGCTCATCGATGTTTTGAGCGCTTGCCCGATATTTTTTAGCAACTTCTTTGTAAGCTGGCCCGATTGACTTCTTCTCAACCGCGTGACAGGTCTTACAATCCGACAAATCAATTAAACGTTTTCCGTTAGAGAAAGTCGTATTGCTCTTGTGGCCTTGCTCGATAATTGTCCGGTCATATCCCTCTAAATAGTTGATGTTCAAGATAACATCTTCCTCCGCAATTTTACTTGCAGCCAAAGTTCCATCTTCCTTATCTTCTACCGATACTTGATAATTCACTGATTTATCATTCCAATAGAAGGTCTTATTACCATCGATTTGTACATCCACTTTCGGTACATCATTCCCAACTTTAACAAGAACGGAAGCTGTATTTGAATTGCCTTTGTTGTCCTTAACCTTCAAAACTACACTGTACACGCCTGCTTTGGTAAATGTATAGGAAGGGTTTGCTGCTGTACTTGTTTGGCCATTCCCAAAATTCCAACTATACGTGATCGGATCCTTGTCGTAATCCATCGTTCCTTCAGAAGAGAACTTCACTTGCATTGGTGCGGCACCTTCTTTTTTACTTGCTGTCGCAACTACCTTAGGGGTACGATTTCCTGCGTTATATTCCAATTTGAATAAAACAGCTTCCTCATTTTGCGCAAACCAGTTAGGTCCATATTCCAATCCATAAATAGCTCCTTCTTTGGAGAAGGCAAAATCCATCGGGTGTATAAAGCCCATGTTAGGTAAGAACCGCTCCATACTTAAGAAATCGCCATTTTCCTTCATACTAACCGTATAAATTAAATCCCGCGACCAATCATATGCGAACAATTTACCATCGTAATAAGCTGGCAATTTTACTTTTGAATCTTTTGGATAATCTCCGAGGTGGTAAACACCAGCCGCCATCGCATTACGAGACCCTTTCCCCATTACTGGAAATTCCGGAGAATCACCATATGGATAATAGATAAATGCCTTTTGTGCTTTTGGCAAATGAGCAAAACCTGTATTAAAAGGTGAATCATTTACAGGGGCATTGGGATTGAACTTTGCCCACGTTGAATCTTTATTGAAATCCCGTTGATTATACGGACGGTTATCCGCCACAAATAAAGGCCATCCGAAATATCCGGCCTCACGAGCCTGATTCACTTCATCATGTCCTTTTGAACCATACTTTGGCGAATCTTCTCCAGCGTCTGGACCTACTTCACCCCAATACAAGAATCCGGTATGCTGGTCTACCGCAATCCGATAAGGATTACGATTACCCATCACATAAATTTCAGGTTTAACATGGTAAACTCCTTTAGGAAATAAATTACCCTCTGGAATTGTATATTTTCCATCATCTGTCGGTTTAATCCGTAAGATCTTACCACGTAAATCATTCGTGTTTGAAGAGGTTGCGCGTGCATCCCAACCAGAACGCTTGTCACGATTATCGATTGGTCCGTATCCATTCGAATCAAATGGATTGGTATCATCACCGGTAGATAAATATAAGTTACCTGATTTATCCCAAGCGATTGAACCGCCCGTGTGGCAGCAACCGTCACGCTTGACAGGAACGCGTAAAAGTACTTTTTCGCTATCCATCACTAAGGTATCTTTCACATCATCATAAACGAATCGCGAAAGGTGCTGAGCTGTATCAGGCTGGCCTGTTTGGGGCGAATAGAATAAATAAATCCAGTGATTTTTGTTGTAGTTAGGGTCAATATTGACGCCCATCAAACCGTACTCGAACTTAGAAAATACGTTCAAATCAGCTACAACTTTCACTTTCCCCTTCTTAGGGTCATACATTTTTAACTTACCTTTTCTTTCTCCGTAGAAAATTTTTCCACCATCTGTTAAAGCCAACTCCGTAGGCTCATCCAAATTTTTATCTAAAATCGTTTTCGTAAAACGGTTATCCTCAGGAAGAGGACCCGTGCGCAAAGGCTTATTGAAGTTAATGGCAGGACCTGAAGCAGCCCATTGCAAGCCACCCCAAATATGCTGAAGAACTAAAGGCTCATCAAATGTTTCATGCGTATGACCCCAGTTGGTGTAAAATGAACGTCCCCCATCGAACTCATGGTACCAGGCCATTGGATGATAATCACCCATTTTGCCATCCTTATACGTCTTCTCGTCCAAAGTAATTAATACCTTAACGTCTTTGTTGAAGTTCTTAAAATCGTAGAATTCATCCGTACGATCAAACGTCGTAGGCATGTGTTTGGTTGATATATGGGATTGGTCAACCGCTGTAAATGTTCCTTTTTGGACATTTGGGCGCCCTGGGTGCGAAGCGAACTGGCCACCAGCTAATTTGTTATACCAAGGCCAATCGTATTCGGTATCTGTCGCTGCATGTACACCAAAATAGGCTCCACCCGCTTGAATGTACCGCTCAAATGCATTTTGCTGTTGCTCGTTTAATACATTTCCCGTTGTGCTCATGAAAACAACCACCCGGTAGTTTTTTAAGTTTTTCTCGGTGAATACGGCAGGATTTTCAGTTGTGTCAACAGAAAAGCCTTTTTCTTTGGCCATTTTAAATAAGGCAATTTGACCCGGCTTAATGGAACTGTGTCGGAAACCTTTAGTGAGTGAAAAGACCAATACTTTTTGACCTTTCAATGGATTTGCCTCCTGAGCGAAAGCAGTTGAGATTGATATGATGCTAACAAAGATAGCAAACACTACTCGGCCTAAGCCGAACAAATTCTTTTTCATAGTTGATAATTTTAACAATAGGTCGTGCAAGTTAGCCTAAATGCGAATTTTATTTATAAATTTCCTCAAATATTTCTACCATGAGCAAATTATTTACAGTATTTGCATTTCTATTTGTTAGCACATTCACCTTCGGCCAGTCCTGCTGCTTTGTCACTAAAGATGAAATGCAATTAATGGCGTCCAACAAAGCCTTCATACGCTCACACAAATTACCAAAACCATACCAGCATGTTAGTCAAGCTGGGGGAGCGATGATTACGTTTGCGACGCCGGATGGCCAACGGGCCAATGCCTTCTTCATAAAGGCCGCAAAACCAACCAATTATACCTTATTTGTTTTTCAAGAATGGTGGGGATTAAATGACCACATCAAGCGCGAAGCGGAACATTTCTATACTGATTTGGGCAATGTCAATGTGTTGGCGATTGATATGTACGATGGAAAAGTGGCCACGACACGCGAAGAAGCGGGTAAATATATGGGCGGCGCAAATCCCTTACGCTTAGAAAGCATCATTAAAGGCGCCATCGCCTACGCGGGACCCAAAGCAAAAATTGCCACCGTGGGCTGGTGTTTTGGCGGGGCACTTTCATTGAAAGCATCCATCTTAGCGGGATCCCAAGCTACGGCTTGTGTCATGTATTATGGCATGCCAGTTAAGGATGTGGAGCAATTAAAAACATTGAACACGGATGTATTGGGCTTATTTGCTGGACGGGAAAAATTCATTTCAACTGCTGTAGTGGCTGAGTTTGAAGCAAATATGAAATTAGCGGGTAAGGGGATTCAAATTAAATCGTTTGATGCAGAACATGCATTTGCGAATCCCTCAAACCCGGCTTACGATAAGGCGGCGACTGAGGAGGCCTGGAAATTAGCGACCAATTACTTTAAAGCGCGTTTGAACTAATGAAAAAAGTGATCGTCTTGTGGGTAGGTGCACTGGTGCTCGGTTCGTTTTATGAATCGGAAGCTGCGGTTGTCGTATCCACGCATTATTCGATAGCGAAACCTAAAGTTTACCAAAAGAAAAAAGGCTTTTTCTCGTTTTTAAAACGCAAGAAAAAGTGTAAATGCCCGCCGCTACCTAGTTAATTGATCACAGGATTTAAAGGCGAATCAGCTTTTTGGCCAGGTGCATAACCGGATAACCAGCGCAAGCGATCTGCTTCCTGGTTGGCATTTTTAGGTTCCATCACGACCGCATCCGCATCCATAAATATGACAGTCATGACTTCGCGCATAGTTTGAGATGCGTTCCCCGGTGCGGCATGCAAGGTCCAGCCCATGTGAAAAGTCGCATCACCAGCTTGCATCGTTTTTTGAGCAGCGATTGGAAATTGCTGATCTTGAACATATTGCGCAATCATGGCTTCGGATTCATCGGAAATGGGCATTGGAGGCAATTCAGCCTTTTGAGTGCCCGAAGCGAAAGTCAACATCCCCATGTCTACGTCAATATCGACAAAAGGCATCCACATGGTCACCGTTTTGGGGGTTTGCATGGGCCAGTAATATTGGTCTTGGTGCCAAGGGGTCAGTCCGCCTCCGGGTTCTTTGAATAGCGCTTGATCATGATATAAACGTACTTGGTTAACGCCTAACAAATCAGCAGCAATCTGCCCAAACCTTTTCGCCAAAACAAATTCTTTAATCTTATCATCTTCTTCCCATAAATTCATCATTTGCAAAAAAGCCTTACCATAAGTATCACGTTCTGCGATGGGTTTTTGCTTCGCTTGAAAATCTGCAGCCCAATTACGAATGGCACTTCGATAGGGCTCAAGCGTTTCTTGGCTAAGAATATTGGGTAAATAAATGTGGCCGTTTTGCTGGAATTCAGCAATTTGATTGGCATTGAGTTTGTATGGATTTGAAAGCATTCTCAAAATTTGAGAAATTTTATGGTAAAGACTACCTAAAAATTTGCCAATAATAATGCAATTTTACCTGAACCTTATGCATTTTAGGGCGAGGCAGGTAATTTGATAAAACAATGAAGGCGAGTTTAGAGCATTTAGGAGAACCTACGGGAAGCTCCATCCAACTGAAAGAAGTTATTCAAGAACGCTTTGACGCACCCTATCATTTTCATCCCGAATTTGAACTAACATTAATTATTGCAGGGACTGGCAAGCGCTTTGTAGGGAATCAAATTACAGATTTTGGGCCTGGCGACTTAGTACTGCTCGGTGAAAATGTGCCGCATTGTTGGCAAAACCACCGCAAAGACTGGTTGGCAACCGAAGAAACCCCACAGGCAGCACAAGCATTAGTTGTACATTTTAGAAAAGACTTTTTGGGCGGCGATTTCCTCCAAAAACCAGAATGTGCGGCGCTCCGACAGCTATTTGAAAAAGCGCGTGGCGGCTTGTCAATTCAAGGGCCAACGCAAGATCGCGTGGCGCGGGAGCTAATGCAATTGGGGGATTTGACGCTATTCCCAAGAATGCTTGCCTTTTTAAACATCTTGCATCAGTTGAGTCAGGCAGGGTCGGATGCTCAGGTTATTGAGGTTAACGACTCCAGTTATGCATTATCAGCAGTGGATCTGGCGCGAATCAATCGCGTATATGCGTATGTCATTGCAAATTATACCCAGGAGGTTCATTTAGATGAAGTGGCACATTTAGCTAATATGACTGAAACGGCCTTTTGCCGTTATTTTAAGAAGGTGACGAAGAAGACTTTTGTGGAAATGGTGACTGAATTTCGCATCAAACATGCCTGTGAATTATTACGAAGTAGCCAGTTGAGCATGGCTGAAATCTGCTTTGAAAGTGGTTTTGGGAACCTATCACATTTCAATAAACAGTTTAAGCTTTACATGAACGAAACACCGCTGCAGTATCGGAAATTAGTTCGCGAATGGCAGGTGGGGTAAACGCTGCCGGGGTTGAAGACCCCGGCAGCGTTACCAAAAATCACATTTTAGGACAGTACAACCTAGAAAAAAACTGATAAAAAACTGATTATTTTTTCGCCGGGAATAAAAGGCTCAACCCGATACTAGCAGTCAATATTCCTAGGATTACGCCCAAAGATGCTAGGGTTCCAAAACCCCATTGTTCCAAATAATGGTGACCAATCATCTTCAATCCGACGAAACTGAGCAACACCCCCAAGCCCATCGGCAGAAAGCGAAACAAGCCCATCAAACTTGATAGGAAAAAGAAAAGAGAGCGCAGCCCCATGACCGCAAAAACATTGCTAAAGAATACAATGTACGGATCTTTTGAAATAGAGAAAATCGCTGGAATAGAATCCACCGCAAACAAAATATCAGTAAATGAAATGACCACAACCACCACAAAAATTGGCGTTATAAAAATCTTCCCCGTATTTTTCATACGTACAAAAAAGTGCCCAATCACATTTCGCTTGTATACATTAAAATACTTTGAAAGTAATTTGACAACTGGATGATCAGCCACGTCAATCTCCTCCTCATGCTCTTTCGTAAATAATATCTTCACACCCGTGTAAACCAAAAATGCCCCAAACAAATAAATGATCCAATCAAATTTCTGTAGCAAGGCTGCCCCCAAAAAGATAAATACAAGCCGCAACACAATCGCTCCCAAAATCCCCCAAACCAATATCTTCTTGTAATACCGCTTCTGAACCCCAAACGAATTAAAAATTAATATAAAGACAAAGACGTTATCGGCCGACAACGAATACTCGACTAAATAACCAGTGATAAATTCAAGCGATAAATTATCTTGGAAAATGGCCAACTGGTCAAAATATGACCCAGTACCTAGATCAATATGCGACGCATAGGCTTGTTGGACCGCCCGCAAACCAGCCAAATCCTTTATCCCATGCACCAAAGCGCCGTTATACCCCAGAAATATGTAAAACATCAGCGCTAATAACACCCACGCCCCCGTCCAAAATCCAGCTTCGCGAAACGTAACTTCCGCCGCCCCCGCCTTTTTAAAGATGCCCAAGTCAATTAACATCACCAATATCACGAGCACTGAAAAGACAAGAAAAAATAGAGATTCACTCATAAATAAGTATTTTTACGCATTCAAAGGGACAAAGGTCGCAAATTTTGACCAATATCATATGTACGAAGGCAAAAAGGTAATCGTCGTGATGCCTGCTTACAAAGCAGCACTCACATTAGAAAAAACATATAACGAAATCCCGCACGACTGGGTGGATGAAGTCATTTTAGTTGACGACTACAGCCCAGACAATACCGTGGAAGTGGCCCGGCAAATTGGCATCAAACACATCATCCGCCACGATAAAAACAAAGGTTACGGGGGAAATCAAAAGTCGTGCTATACCAAAGCACTTGAACTAGGTGGCGACATTGTGATCATGCTGCACCCCGACTACCAATATACCCCGATGTTGTTGAAAGCCATGATTTCAATCATCGGTAACGGATTATATCCGGTCGTTTTTGCTTCTAGAATTTTAGGTAAAGGAGCGCTCAAAGGAGGAATGCCTATTTACAAATACATTGCGAATCGGCTTTTGACATTATTTCAAAATATCTTAATCGACCAAAAATTATCCGAATATCATACTGGCTACCGCGCATTCTCAAAAGAAGTGCTTCAAGCGGTCAACTTCACGAAATGTGACGACGACTTTGTGTTTGACAACCAAATGATTTTACAAGTATTCTGGAAAGGATTCGAAGTAGGCGAAGTAACCTGCCCCACAAAATATTTTGAGGAGGCCTCCTCGATCAACTTCACACGAAGCTCCATCTATGGAATAGGTGTTCTTTGGTACTCAGTCCGCTACCGACTCGCCAAATGGGGATGGAAATGGGATTTAATGAGTTAATAAAAAACCTCAGAATATAAATCTGAGGCTTTTTTATGTAGATTAGAATCGAATACTCGCTCCTAACAAGAAATTAAATCCCGCCTGCGGATAGTAAAAATTCTCCGTCGTGGTAGCCCCTCCATACCGATAGGAATAGGTGTACCCATTCGAAGAATACATCTCGTTCAGCACATTATTCAATAACAACGTAAAGGCAGGTCCTTTCTTCATCGTGTATTTCAAGCGAATATCATGCGTGCTGTAAGCCTTCAGCGAACGAGCATCATCCGAGGTGTTGTCCAAATATTGTTTTCCAACATATTTACGTAAAAGACTTGCTTCAAAAGCTCCCAACGTATACGTCAACGCACTTCCGTAAATGACCGATGGCGAATAAGCAATATCCGTATTTCCATGATTGATGACCACCTCCTGATTCAAATCATAGTCAACCATTTTTTCTTGAAAATTCTGAATTCGGTTTTGGCTCAGTGTCACATTGCCACTCCAAACAAGACGCTTTGAAATTTGGTAATTTAGTACCGCCTCCAAACCCAAACGGTAACTTTTTTCCACATTTGTCCGGATTGCATCGCCGGTCGAATTAACAGCACCGGTTAAGACGAGCTGATCCTGATAATTCATAAAATAACCATTTAACTGCAATCCATACCGGAGGCCAGATCGCTCATATCCAAACTCATAATCCTGCAAGTATTCCGGACGCGGAGCTGCGGCGGCGTTGTCGACAAAATCTTGCCGACTGGGCTCTTTGCTGCCCGCAGAAACGGACCCATACACTTTAGATTTTTCTGAAATTTGATGCGTTAGGCCAAATTTGGGGTTAAAAAATGAATACGAATTGTCGGAATCCAAAGTCAAAAACTTATCCGCAGTTCCTAGCATGCGATAACCCACGGTTCGGAATTGTACATCAAAGTAGGCATTCCAAGCTGTGGCTATATCCCAATTTGCTTTTGCATATAAATTCAAATCCGTTTTTTGTGATCGACTGCGATACCACTCATGACCTGCAAAAGCAACTGGCGCAACAAGTAAACCATAATGACGACCAATGTATCGATTCCAGGCCCCGCCAAAAGTGAACTTGAATTTTTGCGAACCGGCATAATTCAACGCAAATGTCGATCCATAAAAATCATTATCTAGCCATTTTCGACGTACCACATCTACGATAGGTTTTGCGCCAAGCCCATACGATTGCAAATCAGCATTTGGTCTAAATTCTTCAAAATATCCGCGTCCATACGTGTAATGCGCGTTCAAATCCAAATTCCACGCCTCGTCCAATCGGTGATTCGTAATTAACTGAAAATGATCCTGCGCGTAATTATCTGTTTGATTATCATACGTATAATAGTTGTATCTCCGGCCACTAGCCAACAAATTTGTCGCATCAGATTCAGACAAATAGTTGCGGTCAATAAAGGCTTTCATCTCATCTACCGAACCATTGACTCTACTTTCGGGTGTCCCATACCACGATTGATATGTCTTTTCATTTCCGGTAAAATAGTTAAAACGAGCGAAGCTTTTCGCGCCAAAATACCCCGCAGAAAAATAGGCAGATAGTAGATTGGATGAAGCTCGATCGATAAATCCATCCGATACAATGCGTGACAAACGCCCATCCAAGGTAAACTTCCCTCCTAACAATCCCGATCCAAATTTGAGCGTCGTTTTTAGCGTTCCAAAAGACCCCCCGGAAGCATTCGCTTCTCCATACGCTTTAGGCTCGAAGGTATTGGTTTGCATATTGACAGAACCCCCAAAAGCCCCCGCGCCATTCGTCGAAGTTCCCACTCCACGTTGAATCTGAACCGAATTCACGGAACTTGCAAAATCCGGCATATTCACCCAGAAAGTCCCTTGCGATTCCGAGTCATTAATGGGAATACCGTTGACCGTCACATTCACACGCGTCGCATCAGAGCCCCGAATTCGGATACCGGTATAACCAACTCCCGCTCCTGCGTCTGATGTAGTTAGCACCGAAGGGGTAAAATTAAGCAACATTGGCATGTCCTGACCCAGGTTACTTTTACCTAGTTCAGTTGCGGACACATTTGAATAGGCCATGGCTGAATTTTCATCTGCCCGGGTGGCTCGAACAACGACTTCGTCTTGCAAGAAATTAGATTTTTTCAAGCCGATTTGCTTGGACTTTTCCACAGGAACTTCCACAGGTTCATACCCGACAAAACTGACTGAAATAGTTGCACTAGAACTCGTAAAAGCTAGTTGAAACCGCCCTTTTGAATCAGTTACATTTCCCTTTTGGCTCCCCTTGACAGAAACGGACGCACCCCATAAAGGCATATTCGTATCCTGATCGAAAACGATTCCCTCGACCTTTTGGCCAAAAACCACATGCGTAAAAAATAAAAATACTAATGTCATTAGCTTTTTCATATTTGAAAAGTTTAACAACAGGTAAAGGAGTCAAATCCCGTATGATTTAACAATAACCCTTAATTTTGATTTTTTCTGAGTTTTCAGCGCTAAAAACTCGACAAAATCCCTTCGGCAGCATTACCTGCATCAGGTTCATTGGGTATAATCTCAGCCCTTATTCAGAGCACCCCTTTTTGTGGATGCACAAAGATATAAATTTTTCTACCTTTGCAAGCCATTCGAAGGTTTAGATCCATATGATTGTTAAAGAGTTCCTTGCCATTTACAAGTCTGACGGTATTGTTCAACACATTTCGGAACAAATCCAACACGCAAAACCAGGACAATCTTTTCACATTAAAGGTCTTTGTGGCGCATTGGACACGGTTTTGATGGCGGCAACTCTCCCAGAAAAAACTCCTTTTCTTGTTATTTGTGAAGGAAAAGAAGAAGCACAATACATTTTAAATGACTTGCAATCATTGATGGGTGACGCGGCGGTCATTTTATTTCCCATGTCGCACAAAAAGCCCTATGTATGGGAAGAGGTCGATAATGCCAATGTGCTCATGCGCGCTGAAGTATTAAATGTGCTCAGTAATTATTCAGGCCAAACCTTAGTTATTGTCTCTTATCCCGAGGCCATGACGGAAAAAGTCATCAACCGAAAATCCTTAGTTAAAAATACATTATCCATTCGCGTTGGCGATAAAATCGACCGAAATTTCGTAGCTGAAACGCTCAACGAATATGACTTTGAGCGGACAGATTTTGTGTATGAAGCTGGGCAATATTCCGTTCGCGGTGGTATCCTCGACGTGTTTTCATATGCGGCTGAATATCCATACCGGATTGATTTTTTCGGAGATGAGGTAGATAGCATTCGGACATTTCATCCGGAAACCCAACTGTCAATTCAGTCGGTTTCGGCCATGCACCTCATCCCGGATGTGCAAACAAAATTGGTCCAAGAGACACGCGAATCATTCTTTACCTTTCTACCTGAAAAGACCAAAATTTGGATCAAAGATCATTCCATTTTGATGGATGTCATTGAGCAGTATTTCGACAAAGGCCAAGCGGCATATGATGCGAATAGCAGCTCAGACATCAATGTATTGAATAAACCTGAGGAAAGATGGGAGACCGTTAAGACGACAAAAAAACATCTTCAGGAATATGTTTGTGTCGAATTTGGCAAGAGATCTCACTTAAAACAAGCCGAAGTAATTGCTTATCCGGCCAAGAATCCGGGGGCTTTTCAGAAAGATTTTGAACGCTTAGCAGGCGCCCTTTTGGATAATCAAACAGTTGGTATTCAAAACATTATCTGTTCGGAATCTCCACGCCAACTGGAACGCTTGGATGTGATTTTCAATGAGATTAATACGAGTATCCAATTTAAACCCTTGCAAATATCCTTACGAGAGGGTTATATTGATACCCAAACGCAAGTAGCTTTTTATCCAGATCATCAGTTATTTGACCGCTTTAATCGCTCAAAAGAAAAAAATAAATTTTCAAAAAGTAAGGCTTTAACGCTGAAGGAATTACGATCACTTCAAGTGGGTGATTTCGTGACACACGTTGATTATGGTATTGGTCGTTTTGCGGGATTGAACTTAATCGACACGTCGAATGGGGAACAAGAAGTCATCCGGCTGATCTACCGCGACGACGATGTGTTGTCGGTGTCCATTCATTCGCTACACAAGATTTCCAAATATTCCGGCAAAGAGGGAGCTCCTCCCACCATGTCTAAATTAGGTTCGCCCGAATGGGATAACAAAAAATCGCGGGTAAAAAAGCAAGTTAGGGATATTGCGAAGGAACTGATTACGTTGTATGCCAAACGAAAAAATGCCCCAGGTTTCGCCTTTTCGCGTGACACCTATTTACAAGCAGAACTTGAATCTTCCTTTTTATATGAGGACACGCCGGATCAAGCAAAAGCGACGGCCGATGTCAAAATTGATATGGAAAAACCGCATCCGATGGACCGCTTGGTCTGTGGCGATGTGGGATTTGGTAAGACTGAAATTGCGATTCGGGCAGCTTTCAAGGCAGTAGCTGATTCAAAGCAAGTAGCCGTTTTAGTGCCTACGACTGTATTAGCAATGCAGCATTATCGGACATTCCATGATCGTCTTGCCGCATTTCCATGCAAAGTAGAATATGTGAATCGTTTCAAATCGGCGAAACAGATCAAGGAAACGTTAGAGCGCGTCGCGAATGGCCAAACAGATATATTAATTGGTACACACCGTTTGGTCAATAAGGACGTCGTTTTCAAAAACTTGGGCCTCATGATTATTGATGAAGAGCAAAAGTTTGGTGTAAAGGTTAAAGATCGTTTGAAAGAAATGCGTGTGGATGTGGATGTGCTGACATTGACAGCGACACCTATTCCGAGGACCCTACATTTCTCGCTGATGGGCGCACGTGATTTATCGATTATTGCGACTCCCCCTCCGAACCGACAACCCGTCGAAACGAAGTTGGTGGTAATGACCGACGAGCTTCTACGTGATGCTGTTCGGGATGAATTAGCGCGTGGAGGACAAGTATTTATCGTTCACAATCGAATTAATGAACTAGAAAGTGCGGCGAATCGAATTTTACGTTTAGTTCCTGATGCGAAAATTGGCGTAGCACACGGCCAAATGGACGGGGATAAACTAGAAAAAATCATGATGGATTTTATCGAAGGGAATTATGATGTGCTTGTTGCCACCAATATCATCGAATCGGGACTAGATATTCCCAATGCGAATACAATTTTTATTATCAATGCCAATCATTTTGGTCTATCTGATTTGCATCAAATGCGCGGTCGGGTAGGTCGGTCAAACAAAAAAGCATACTGTTATTTAGTGACCCCATCGCTGGCAAATTTAACAAGCGATGCACGTAAACGCCTCAGTGCTTTGGAGGAATTCACTGATTTAGGTGATGGCATCAAGGTTGCGATGCGGGATTTAGATATTCGTGGGGCGGGTAATTTATTGGGGGCGGAACAGAGTGGATTTATCAATGATTTGGGCTACGACATGTACCATAAAATTTTGGATGAGGCGGTTCAGGAGCTAAAAGAAACAGAATTCCGTGCCTTATTTGAAACAGATCTGGCCCAAATTGCGGAGGCGTTAACGGTAGATTGTCAGATTGAAACCGACTTGCGTGTATTGATTCCAGAGGAATATGTCCAAAGTATTTCTGAGCGCTTAGCCTTGTATACGCGCTTGGATGAATTAGACAACGAAGCGGAATTGGGAACGTTTGTCTTTGAAATGGAAGATCGTTTTGGGCAAATGCCAAACGAAGTACGTGATATGACCGAATTAGTGCGATGCCGTTGGAAAGCGCAGGCACTTCGGGTAGAAAAAATACTATTCAAGAACAATATGTTGAAGCTTTATTTCGTTTCAACGGATATTCCACAAGATATTGTTGTTCGGATTATTCAGTTTGTTAACTCGAAAAAAGGACAATGTCAATTGCGGGAAAAATCAGGTAAAATGATTTTACAACTTGATAAAGTGCATACGATCCCAGAATTAAATACTATTTTAGTGGATATTTTAGGATAGCATTGAGCATTTTGTTTGATTTTCATACCTTTGCTTTTCAAATTCTTACGAAAAAGAATCTAAATGATTGCTAAATTAAAAATTGCACTTAGCCTTTGTGCTAGCGTACTACTACTAACTTCCTGCCCAAATGGCTTGAAGAATGGATTAAAAGGTGGTCTTTCTGGCGGGAAACCGAACAGTATCAACATTGGAAATTCATCCACAGCCACGGGGTTGGCGTATAATCAAAAGGGTGGTTTCCAGGTTGACAAAAAATTCACAGGTCAATTAACCGGACCGAACTTGGTCTTCATTGAGGGTGGTCGGTTTACGATGGGCTCTTTGGAGGAAGACATCATGGGAATTCATGATAATATAGAGCGCACGGTCTCAGTTCAATCATTCTATATGGATGAAACTGAAATTGCCAACGTGCATTACTTGGAATATTTAAATGCTGTTAAGCGTGATTCAACGCAAGATTTCTACGAGTCAGCGCTACCAGATACAACTGTTTGGCGAAACGATTTAGCGTTTAATGACCCCTATGTTGAGCAATATTTACGTTTTCCAGGATTTCGTATGTACCCAGTAGTGGGTGTTTCTTGGAAACAATCGACTGATTATTGTGTGTGGAGAACGGCGGCGGTTAATAATAATTTAGCGACAGTTCCTGTAGCTAAAGAGAAGAAACCAAAGAAAGGCGCAGCGGCGGCAGCGATAACAGCTTCAGCTACGACGCGTGCAGCAGCTCCAGCTCGCTTAACAATTGAATCAGGGCGTGTTTTGCCGTCTTACCGTTTACCTACAGAGGCAGAATGGGAATATGCGGCAAAAGCGATGATTGGGACGCAGCAACAAGATGAAAATCAGGTAAATCAACGAATTTATCCTTGGGATGGTCCTTCGTTGCGCGAGTCTACCGGGAAAGGTCGTGGAAATATGTTGGCCAACTTCAAGCGTGGACGTGGAGACTATGCAGGTATTGCAGGGAAATCAAACGATGGAGCGATCATTACGGCTGAGATTTACAAGTATTCCCCGAACGATTTTGGTTTATACCAAATGGCTGGTAATGTGAATGAGTGGGTACAAGATTTGTACCGTCCATTATCGTTTCAAGATTTCAATGACTTGAATCCGGTTCGTCGGACAGATAAAGACGATAAGGCATCTTTGTATGATAGTAAAAATCAAAACTCGTTAATCACGAATAAAGTACGTGTCTACAAAGGTGGATCATGGGCTGACGTAGCTTATTGGTTGGCGCCAGGAACGCGTCGTTATTTAGATGAAGATTCGTCAACAGCAACCATTGGTTTCCGTTGTGCGATGATTTCTGCGGGTACGAATAAGTAATTTATTTAAGGGCTGCCAGTGCGAAGAAGGAAACTTTTGTCGCTCCGGCAGCCCTAATTTTTTGTGCCGCGGCCAGAAATGTGGCTCCAGTGGTCAGGGTATCGTCGATGATCAGAACATGTGAACCACGGATTTTCGCTGCATCAGTTACTTCAAATACATTTTCAAGTTCTTCGTAACGTGCGGCGCGGTTTAACCCGATAAGGGAATTAGACTGCGAGATTCGTTTGAGTACCTGCGTATGTAGTGGAATAGATAAGGCATTGGCCAGCCCTTTTGCAATGACCTCGGCTTGGTTGTAGCCACGTTCCTGTAGGCGTTTGGGGTGAAGCGGGATGGCAACGAGGCAAGTTACTTCGTCATAAAAATGGGACTTTTTCAATGCGCTCCCGGCCCAAACCCCCAAAAAAATTCCAAGGTCGGAGGCCCCTTTATATTTGATTTGATGCATGAGTTGCTGCACGCGACTGCCCGGCATAAAATGAAAAAAGGCATTGGCATGTTCAAAATCAATAAGCCCATCAAACTTCGCCCTTACCCAATTCGGTGTATTTTCAACTAATTTAATACGCGAAAGTTCGATCCGACAGGTTGTACAGATAAATTCTTCGCTACTGAATAGAGGCTCCTGGCAGGCAAAACAAAGCTTTGGGTAAAGCAATTGTAAAAAGGTTTTAAACATCTCAGAAAAATTTTTGTATTTAATTAAGTTTCAGTAATTTTGCACCCCTAAACGAGTACCTAGTCAATTCATTGTCCAAGTACTTGATTAATAGCAATTGGATTTAAAAAACATTTCATAATTAACCTTTAAAAATGGCACGCGATTTAAAATTCACTAGAAACATCGGTATTGCTGCGCATATTGATGCTGGTAAAACCACCACGACGGAACGTATTCTGTATTATGCAGGGGTTTCCCACAAAATTGGTGAGGTACACGATGGTGCGGCAACCATGGACTGGATGGAGCAAGAGCAAGAGCGTGGTATCACGATCACTTCGGCTGCAACGACAGTAGATTGGAAATACCGCGATCAAGATTACCACATCAACATTATCGATACTCCAGGTCACGTTGACTTTACAGTAGAGGTAAACCGTTCTTTACGTGTATTAGATGGTCTAGTATTTTTATTCTCTGCTGTAGACGGTGTGGAGCCTCAATCGGAAACGAACTGGCGCTTAGCAGATAACTACAACGTAGCGCGTATCGGTTTCGTTAACAAAATGGACCGTTCAGGTGCTGATTTCTTAAACGTGTGTAAGCAAGTGAAAGAAATGTTAGGTAGCTACGCAGTGCCACTTCAATTGCCAATCGGAGCTGAAGAAGGTTTCGAAGGGGTGGTTGACTTAGTTAACTTCCGTGGAATCATTTGGAACGAAGCTGATAAAGGAATGACATTCACTGAGGTGCCTATCCCAGCTGATATGTTAGAAGAGGCGACTGAATACCGTGAGAAATTATTAGAAGCAGTAGCTGAGTTTGATGAGTCTTTGATGGAGAAATACTTCGAAGATCCAGCATCTATCTCGGAAGATGAAATTTTAGCCGCTTTACGTGCAGCTACAATCTCGATGAAAATCGTTCCAATGCTTTGTGGATCATCTTTCAAAAACAAAGGTGTTCAAACAATGTTAGATTACGTGATGGCAATCTTGCCATCTCCAATGGATAAAGAAGGCGTTAAAGGAATTCACCCAGATACAGGTGCTGAAATCTTGCGTAAGCCAAGTGAGTCTGAGCCTTTCGCGGCTTTGGCATTTAAAATTGCAACTGACCCTTACGTAGGTCGTTTATGTTTCATTCGTGCGTATTCAGGTAAATTAGATTCAGGTTCTTATGTGTTGAACAACCGTTCAGGAAATAAGGAGCGTATCTCTCGTATCTTCCAGATGCACGCCAACAAGCAAAACGCGATTGATCGTTTAGGTGCTGGGGATATTGGTGCAGTAGTAGGTTTCAAAGACATCAAAACGGGTGATACCCTTTCTGATGAGAAACACCCAATCATTTTAGAAGCAATGGACTTCCCAGAGCCAGTTATCGGTTATGCTATCGAGCCTAAGAAAGCGGCTGATGCAGATAACTTCTCGAAAGCCATCACTAAATTGATCGAAGAAGATCCAACGTTACAAGTTGAGTCAAACGAAGAAACTGGCCAAACGATCATCAAGGGTATGGGTGAGCTTCACTTAGAGATCATCATCGACCGTATGCGTCGTGAGTTCAAGGTAGAAGTTAACCAAGGTGCTCCTCAAGTAGCTTACAAAGAGTCTTTAACTAAGACGACAGAACACCGTGAGGTTTATAAGAAACAATCAGGTGGTCGTGGTAAGTTTGCAGATATTGTGTTTGAAATCGGACCAAGAGAAGATGACAAACCAGGTTTAGAATTCGTAAATAACATCGTGGGTGGTGTGATTCCGCGTGAATTCATCCCAGCGGTTCAAAAAGGTTTCGAAGAAGCGATGAAAACAGGTGCTTTGGCTGGATATCCAATGGATTCCATGAAAGTACGTTTATTCCACGGTTCATACCATGATGTCGATTCAGATTCATTATCTTTTGAATTAGCAGCACGTATGGGTTATAAAGATGCAGCGAAGCAAGCAGGAGCGAAACTAATGGAGCCTATTATGGCCGTTGACGTTGTTACTCCAGACGAATATACGGGTCCGATCACAGGTGACTTAAATCGTCGTCGCGGTATCATGAAAGGTATGGATTCGCGTCAAGGAGCTGTTATCTTGAAAGCTGATGTGCCTCTTTCTGAATTATTCGGTTACGTAACAGATTTACGTACGATGTCTTCAGGACGTGCAACGGCATCGTTAACGTTCTCTCACTATGAATTCGTTCCGCAAAATATTGCAGACGAAGTAGTTAAGAAAGCAAAGGGATTGTAATAATCTTAAAAATTAATCAAAGCCCGAACTTCACAGTTCGGGCTTTTTTTTGTGCGGTGGGTAAACGCTGCCGGGGTCTGCGACCCCGGCAGCGTTACGCACGAAGTTACTTATTTGCGTACGAATTCCGTTTCGAAAAACTGATAATCTTACGCTACAAAATAGCGTTTAAACGCCTGAATAGGTAATTCGATCAAACGATACGATAAATAAGCTGATAAACTGAGCACCACTAATGGGACAATATTATAGGGCAGTTCTGGAATCGAAACCCCTGCTCGGCCTGCTAATTTGAAAAAAACATCCGGCACAACCATGTGATACAAATATAGGCCATAAGACATTTGGCCGATCAAACGGAGTGGCTGAACCGAAAAGAACTTCGAAATCACCCCAGGCTGCATCGCATAAAACAACAGTGCCACAGACACCATCGACGTAAACGTACGGAAGAATAATTGCTTCATTAAATCCACATCGGTAAACCATAAACATACCATCAGAAAGCAAAAAGCCGCCGGAATTAGCAATCGCTTAATCCATAATTTAACCTCTGCCGACCGACCATCTCGGAGGTAATGAGCCAGCAGCGCCCCCCAGGCAAATGTATCCACACATGAAAACATACTTACCCCCAACCCGCCATAAACATGCACGGAAAAATACCGGAAGACCACGCCAAAAACAACCGTAACCCATAAGAAATAAGCACGAAAACGCGTAGCCAAAAACAACATGCAAAATGGCCACACTAAATAAAACTGCTCCTCAACCGAGAGAGACCAATATGGCGATAGCACATCTGCCCAATTCCCATGCAACTCAATCCAATAATTAACTAAATACATCCAGTAATACTCAGGATGATCATAAAAATCTGAATTCAAGACAATATTAAATCGTTGCAAAACCAACAATCCCATCAACACCAAAAAATAAATTGGGAAAATACGTAAAGCACGACGAACTACAAAATTCTTAAAGGAACGCGCATAAGTCCCTAAAGTCTGCTGCTCCATCAAGATATTGGAAATCAAATAGCCACTTAATACAAAAAACAAGGTCACCCCGATCGGACCATTTGGCATTATATTTAGTCCTTGACCCTCCGGAAACCAATGGTAAACTAACACCAATAAAATCGCAAGTGCACGAACGCCATCCAGCGCAGGAATGTATTTCATAGAAACAAAACTAAGTAAAACCTCTTATCCTTCCTACAACCGCTTCATCCCCTCAAAATATCTTTCGTCGAAAAATTCCCACTTTATCAGCGGAAGCGCGTATTTTTGATACGAATTTTTCTGATACCATGACAAAAATTATTGAGACCAACCATATTTCCAAACGCTACGTGATGGGAGAAGAGATTATCGACGCACTCAAAGACGTCACAATCTCGGTAAATAAAGGTGAATATGTCGCGTTCATGGGTCCATCCGGTTCAGGGAAATCCACATTAATGAATATCGTCGGCTGCCTGGATACTCCTAGTACCGGTTCTTATATCTTAAACGGCCAAGACGTTTCGACCATGTCAGAAAATGAATTAGCCGCAGTTCGTAACAAGGAAATTGGTTTTGTATTCCAAACCTTTAACTTACTACCCCGTCAATCCGCCCTTGAAAACGTTGCCCTTCCACTCATCTATGCCGGCTATTCCAAATCAGAACGCACCCGGATTGCCATGGAAACACTCGCAGGGGTAGGACTCGAAAACCGCGCCCTTCACAAGCCAAACGAGCTTTCAGGTGGACAAAGACAGCGTGTAGCCGTTGCACGTGCCTTAGTCAATGATCCTTCGATACTATTGGCAGATGAGCCAACAGGTAACCTAGATACCAAAACATCCTACGAGATCATGGATCTCTTTGATCAATTGCACAAAAAAGGCAATACCATCGTCATGGTTACCCACGAAGACGATATTGCCCAATATGCCCACCGAATTATTCGTTTACGCGATGGTGTCGTGGAATCTGACACCATCAACAAAAACGTTCGGAGGATAGAAAAAATCTAGAACTTTACCCGATCAGTTCCATAAGGTGCCCGTTGAGAGCGACGCAACCAGGCATTTGCCTCCGCATCGTTCCCAAAGTTCTCCTTCTTTGAATCCCAAGTTAATTTACGCGGCACCTTCATCGCCACATGCGTAATTAAACAAACTGTACAAGCCCGGTGTCCAATCTCAATAGGCGAAATCGGCTCCTTCCGCGACTCAATGCAATCAAGCCAATTGCCATGCTGGTCTACTGAATGATATAAATGAATTTCATTCTCCCCAATAACAGAACTTAAAATCTTAGGATCTGACGCGTCCAAAGCCTTCGAACGTACTTTGGATGTTGGATCTGTAGGCGTCGCCGCATAATCTCCCCGCGAAACAAATATCCATCCCTCTGAACCTTCATAACGAATACCATTTGGAAAACCTCCCGAAGTGTACATCGTTACGCCATTCGCATATTCTGCTTTCGCCATAAAATCTCCATGCACATTCCACAAACCAGATTTAGGGAATTCCGCCAACGCCTCAATCGTAACCGGACCCGTGTATTCCGTATCCATTCCCCAAGCTGCTGAATCAAAATGATGCTGTCCCCAGCCCGTAATCATACCAGCACCAAACTGCTCCATGCGCAACCAACCCGGACGGTCATAGCCCTTCTGTGGATGCACCGCAATTTCCGTATAAGGCATATTAGGCGTAGATCCCAACCATGCCTCGTAATTAAATCCTTTTGGCACAGGCATCGCTGGCGCCGGCGGCCCCGAGGGATCTCCTGGCAAGCCTACCTTAACCGTGTGCAATTTTCCAATCCGACCATTGCGAACTAATTCCGCCGCTATTCGAAACTGTGAAGTTGACCGCTGCTGTGTTCCCACCTGTAAAATACGTCCCGTTTTCTTAATCACATTGGCGAGTTGGCGCCCCTCATGAATCGTCAACGAAGTAGGCTTTTGTAAATAAATATCTTTACCCGCAATCGCTGCTTCCATTGCAGGCTGAGCATGCCAAAAGTCCGGCGTACTAATCATCACCGCATCGATATCCTTATTCAACAACATCTCCCGGTAATCATCATACATCTTCACATCGATGTAATTCGACTGACCCGTTTTTTTCGTGTAGTATTCCTCAACCAATTGCTTTGTTTCCTCCGTCCGATGACGGTCCAAATCACACACCGCCATGATGCGCGCCTTCTCATGTTTCCACGTTCCCGGCAAATCATGCGTACGTGCAATTCGACCGCAGCCTATTTGGCCGATATTAATCTTATTGCTTGGGGCATCTTTCCCACCCAACACATGTGCTGGAACGATCGTAGGAAACCCAAGGGTCCCCACGGCACCCAAGGCTATATTATTGATAAATTTTCTCCTTTTCATGATTTAATAGATATGTTGGTTGCGTTTTTCTGTGCAATTAATGCGAGTTCAGTTGATAAAAAACAATGTGCTTGTGTCATCGCCGTTTCCGTACGATTCAACACATCATCCACGAGCAATTCACCATGCGGCAAATTAACATCCTTGCAATCAACATACAAGGTCTCTTTTTTATTCACAATGTATAAATGGCTCCCCGTTCCATGCGGCGAAGCAATATCCGTATTCTTACGCACTTCGATATATCCATCTGTTCCCAAAATCGTCAAACGACCATCGCCCCACGTATTCAATCCATCCGGCGTAAACCAATCCACCCGAATATATCCTGACCCTTTATTGCTGCGTAACATCAAATCACCAAAATCCTGGAATTTGGGATACTGTGGATGGTGGTGATTCGCAATTTGCGAAGCCACGACCTCTCCTTGCGTCGAACCCGTAAAATGTAAAAATTGATCTACTTGATGTGAGGCGATATCCGTAATAATCCCGCCATAATACTTGGTATCAAAAAACCAGTCGGGACGTGAATTTACACTCATCCGATGCGGCCCAGTTCCCAAGGTCTGCATCACCTTTCCTATCTTTCCTTGAGCGACCAGTTGGCTCGCCAACTCCGTCGCCTTATTCTCAAAACGCTCACTAAACGATATCGAATAAATCCGATTCGTCTCTTTTTGAACTTTCCGAACATCGGCTAATTGTTCCAAGCTAGTAATCCCTGGCTTATCCACCATGTAATCCTTCCCATGCTGCATCACCCGAATGCCTAACGGCGCGCGCTCATTTGGCGTAATCGAACTTAAAACTAATTTGATCGAAGGGTCCTCCAAAACCGCAGCCTCACTCTTAACAAGTTTTGCTTGCGGATAACGCTTCGCAAAATCTTTAATCAAATCTGGCTCTTTGGCATAATAGGAAACAAACTCCCCACCTCCACGGATAATCGAATTAGCCATCGAATAAATATGCCCATGATTAATCCCAACCACCCCAAAACGCAACCGAGGCGCGATAATTTTCTGCGAAGAACCTTTAACAATCGAACTGGTAACATCTTTCACAGAAGGCATAAAGGCCAATCCGCTTAATAAACTCGCGTCGTGAAGGAACTTCCGACGATTCGAGGAACTTGATCTCATGATTGAATAGGTTTAAACTATGTTTAAAAGCACGCCAGTTAAAATTTCTACTGATACAAACCCACAAAAAAAGCTGCTCAATTCTGAACAGCTTTCTTTTATAAAAAAATCTCAAACCTATTTTTTCTTCTCTTTAACGCGAGCCGATTTTCCTTGCTTACCACGCATGTAGAATAAACGTGCACGACGCACTCTACCACGACGTAATACTTCGATTTTATCGATGTTTGGAGATAGGATTGGGAAGATACGCTCAACACCAATTCCATTAGAAATCTTACGTACAGTGAAAGTCTCACCAGCACCTGAATTCTTGCGTTGAATTACCAATCCTTGGAAAACCTGAATACGCTCTTTATTCCCCTCACGGATCTTAACATGAACATTAATCGTGTCTCCAGCTGCAAATTCTGGACGCTCAGCTCTACGCAATGCGTTTTCGGCTTCTACAAATTTAATTAAATCACTCATCTGACTTTTTATTTTGTGTAATATCAGCACTTAGCGGTCACTTCGTACATAAAATTGCTGATTGGGTTGCAAAGATAGGAAAAATATTTCTTTCTAAAAACAAACTATTACTTTTTACCTTTAATCGATTGAACAAATCCCACAATATCCGCATGAAGATTTTGTGTTTGACCCAGCAACTTCACAAATGCACTTCCGATAATCGCACCTGCCGCTGATTCTGAAGCTTTCACGAAACTCGCACGATCCGATATTCCAAAGCCAATTAAGCGAGGGTTTTTCAAATTCATCCCATTAATTCGCTTGAAATACGTTTCCTGAATATCTGAAATACCCGTCTTCGCCCCGGTAGTACTTGCCGAAGAAACCATGTAAATAAACCCTTTGCTGTTGGCATCAACTTGGGCAATGCGCGCGTCTGTTGTCTGCGGAGTTATCAAAAAGATATTATACAATCCATATTGCTCGAAAATCGCTTGGTATTCCGATTCATATTCGGCCATCGGCAAATCCGGCAAAATCACCCCATCAATACCCACTTCCGCACATTTCTTGCAAAATGCCTCCACCCCAAATTGTAAAACTGGATTAATGTAACCCATCAATAAAACAGGAACCGTTATGGTTTGACGCATAGCTTTCAACTGTTCAAACAAATGCGCTACAGTCATCCCTTGATCCAAAGACACTTGGTTCGACTGCTGAATCGTCTCCCCATCCGCAACCGGATCCGAATACGGCATCCCAATCTCAATAATATCAACCCCACCTTCCTGCAAGGCATGTAAAACTGTCAACGTATCCCCAAAATTTGGATAGCCAGCTGTCGCATAAACATTCAAAATAGGCTCCGTCGCCTTCACAAATAATTGCGTAATCCGATTCATCTTAGTCATTCAATTTTAAGTGCTGCTGATACGTGGATAAATCTTTATCTCCCCTGCCCGATAAATTCACCACAATTACCTCATCCGGCTTAGCTTGTAATTTATCAAACACCGCCAAGGCATGCGCTGTTTCCAATGCCGGAATAATTCCTTCCATGACAGAACATTCAACCGCTGCATCCAATGCCTCCACATCTGTTACACCAAAAAACCGGGCACGTCCAGTAAGCGATAAATTGGCATGCATCGGCCCAATGCCTGGGTAGTCTAGCCCCGCTGAAATCGAGTATGGCTCAATTACCTGACCATCAGCCGTCTGCATCAATAAACTTTTACTACCATGTAAAACTCCCGGTTTCCCTAAGAAAGTTGTTGCTGCCGAATGGCCCGAATTAACCCCTTTTCCCGCCGCCTCCGCAGCAATTAATTGGGTACGCGGCTCATCCAAGAAATGGTAAAAAGCTCCCGCCGCATTCGATCCGCCACCCACACAGGCAATTACATAATCTGGATAATCACGACCCTCTTTCTCTAGCAATTGACTGCGAATTTCTTCCGAAATCACCGACTGGAATCTAGCCACCATGTCGGGATAAGGATGTGGACCTACCACAGAACCAATGATATAATGCGTATCAACCGGATTATTTATCCAGTGGCGCATCGCCTCATTCGTCGCATCTTTCAAGGTTTTAGATCCAGATTGAGCTGCTACAACTTGCGCGCCCAACATACGCATCCGTGCCACATTAGGCGCTTGACGTTCAATATCAATCGCACCCATATATACGATACACTCCATCCCCATCAGCGCACAAACCGTCGCCGTCGCAACGCCATGTTGGCCCGCCCCCGTCTCCGCCACTATCTTATTTTTGCCCAGACGCTTCGCTACTAAAATCTGCCCAACCGTATTATTGACTTTGTGCGCACCCGTATGGCATAAATCCTCCCGCTTGAAATAAATGTTTGTGTTGTACTTTGCCGACAACCTTTCCGCCTTAAACAAAGGGGTCGGTCTGCCTACAAAGTCCCGCAATAAATCATCATATTCCTTCTTAAACGTAGGCTCGGCAATGATATCTAAATACCGGCTTCGCAACTCCTCTACATTGGGATACAACATTTCCGGAATAAAAGCTCCGCCAAATTCTCCGTAATATCCACGTTCGTCAACTTGAAATGACTGTTTCATATGTTTTGCATTATGTCTTTTACCTTCGTCAAATCCTTTAACCCAGGACTTGACTCTAATTTACTATTGAAATCCAAGGCAAAAATCCCTGGTAATTTTTTCGCTTCCGCGATGCTATCCGTAACCAAACCTCCTGCTAAAAAATAAGGTATATCGAGCGTGTAAGCCTGTAAGGTTGACCAATCAAACTGCTCTCCCGTTCCGCCCACTTGCGATCCTTTTTTCGTATCAAACAAATAATAATCAGGACTCAAATTTAACCCTTTCATATCGTCTTCTGTGGCCACGCTAATTGCTTTGATGACAAGCAAACCTGCCGCTTGCAATTCATCAATAACATCCTGACCTTCCTCCCCATGCAATTGTACGACTTGAAATCCAGCCTTTTTTGACAAGGCAAGTATGTTGGCCGTTGTCTCATTCACAAACACCCCAACCGCCTTTGTGTTCGCTGAAAGTGTAGGAATAACAAAATCAGGACCCACATAGCGTGGAGATTTAGGAGCCCAAATGAATCCCATAAAATCCGGTTCACATGCAGCCACTGCCTCGATGTTATTTAAATCCCGCATGCCACAAACCTTCCACTTCATCATTATTGCTTTAAGAAATCGGTTAATGCTTGACCCGGATTACTTGTCTTCATAAAACTTTCACCGATCAAAAATCCACGATATCCGTATCCTTTTAAATCTGTAATAATCTCAGGTCCCGAAATACAACTCTCGGAAACCTTGACAAATTGTGCTGGGATCTTATCCGAAAGGACTTTGGATGCCTCCACATTTTGCTCAGAAAAATTCTTTAGGTTCCGATTGTTCACGCCCACCACCGAAATGTAATCGCCCAATGAACGTTCCAATTCCTCTTGGTCGTGCACCTCGAGGAGCGTTTCCATACCTAAGGAACGCGCCAACAAACCTAATGTTTTGATTTCCACTGGGTTTAATGCCGCGGCAATTAATAAAACCACATCCGCACCCATTGATTTCGCCTCAATAATTTGGTATGCGTCGATCATGAAGTCCTTACGCAAAATTGGCGTGTTCGGGTTGGTCAAACGCGCTAAATTAAAGTCGGCATAGGTACCGCCGAAATATTCAGTATCTGTTAGCACCGACAAGCAAGCCGCCCCGGCATTTACATATCCACGCGTTACTTCGTCTACTCCCATGGAATCATTGATGATGCCTTTGGAAGGAGACTTACGTTTAAACTCCGCAATAATACCCGTGGATGCTGGTTGGACCAATGACATGACCAACGAGTGACAAGCACGCGCAAAATAGCCTTGCTTTTCCAATGCAGCGATGGAAACGCGCGCTTTGGCAGCGGCGACTTCCCCTCGTTTGGTGGCAATTATTTGATCTAAAATACTCATAACTAGCTATGCGATTAATCCATTATAAACTTCTTGAATACCTGAAACGCTTTCCCGCTTTCCAAAGATTCTTTTGCCATGGCAAAACCATCCGTTAATGATGACGCTTTCTTGGCAACCCATAACGCTGCACCTGCATTCGCAAGCACGGCATTCGTTTGTGCCGGTGTCCCTTCTCGTTGTAAAATCTTGTATAACATATTGGCCGATTCCTCCACATTTGCCCCTCCAAACAACTCGGATTGTTGGACATATTCACAACCTAAATCTGAAGGCGAATAAACCTTTCGACCCGCATTTGTTTCTAATCGAAAATTGGAAGTCAACGAAATCTCATCATAGCCATCCTCCGCAAAAACAATCCCATACTTCTTGCTAGAATCCTTAAAGAATCCAGCATATAAATCAAAAACTTCAGGTGAATAAACCCCTGTCAATTGCTTGTTGACATTCGCCGGATTCAACAAAGGACCCAACAAGTTAAAAAACGTCTTCATCCCCAACTCTTTCCGAATTGGTCCCACAAAACGCATCGCAGGATGAAACAAAGGCGCGTGTAAAAAGCACATACCTGATGTCTCCATTTTGCGCTTTAATACTTTCGGATCATTGTTAAATTTCAATCCCAAAAATTCCAAAACAGTCGAAGACCCTACTGATGAAGACACCCCATGATTTCCGTGTTTAGCGATTTTCTGCCCAGCACCCACAATGATAAACGAAGAAGTCGTACTTATGTTAAACGTATCCTTCCCATCACCACCCGTTCCACACACATCCATGGCATCGAACTCCGACAAATCAATCGTCACTGCGAGCTCCAGCATAGCAGAAACAAAGCCTTTTAACTCGAGTACTTGAATCGGATGATACCAGTAAGATGACAAAAATGCAGCGATTTGGCTTGGATTAACTCCGCCATTCCCGATTTCCAACATCACCTCACGTGCCTCATGTTCTGACAACGCCTCTCCACTCACTCTTCTTTCTAGAACCTTTTTCATATTTTATTTCATCCAATTTTTAATAATTTGTAATCCATGTTGCGTCAAATACGCCTCGGGGTGAAATTGTACGCCACGCACATCGTATCGCTGGTGCGCCTCCGCCAGCACATACTCTTTATCATCCTGCGCCGTTATCTTTAAGTCCGTAGGCATGGATCCCGGAATCACTGTCCAGGAATGGTACCGACAAACCTCAAAGCGGGCTGGAATATCCAAAAACAGCCGTTCTGCAGGGTCGAGTACCTGACATTCGGTCGTCACGCCATGCAGAACTTCCCCCATATTTTGCAGTTCTGAACCAAAGGCCTCCGCGATAGCTTGGTGACCTAAGCAAACCCCCAAAATCTTTTTAGTCGACTTATACTCCTTCAATAAATCCATCATGATTCCAGCTTCAGAAGGAATACCAGGGCCTGGAGATAAGAGGATTTGATCGTATTTACCAACCTCCTCTAGCGTAATTTTATCATTGCGAAACACATCTACGTGCGCGCCTAATTCCTTTAATAAGTAAACCAAATTATACACAAAGGAATCATAATTATCGAGTACCAAAACGTTCTTCATATCGGCTTAGCTTAAAGTGGAGGCAACTTCCAATGCACGACGCAAAGCTGCTAATTTATTATGTATCTCTTGCATTTCACTGGCTACGACGGATTTGGCAACGACCCCCATCCCTGCTTGAAAATACAGCGCATTTCCTTTACTCAAAAACGTACGAATCGCAATCGCATGATTGAAGTTTCCTTGGAAATCCATAAACCCGATAGCTCCGCCGTAAATGGCTCGATTCGTTGGTTCTAAGCGATTAATGATGGTCATCGCATTGTGCTTCGGCGCGCCACTTAAGGTTCCCGCAGGAAACGTATCCGCCACTAACTGCAATGGATTAACTCCTTTTTGTAAACGACCAGTCACTTTAGAAACTAGGTGAATCACGTGTGAAAAGAATTGTACTTCTTTGAAGGTCTCTACTTTGACCTGATCAGCGCTCCTACTTAAATCATTGCGCGCTAAGTCGACGAGCATCACATGTTCAGCCGTTTCTTTAGGATCTGCCAAAAGCTCTTGGGCTAATTCCGCATCACGTGCATCATCCCCCGAGCGTCTAAATGTTCCCGCGATCGGGTGAATCTCAGCAACATCACCTTCAATTTTTATTTGCTTTTCAGGCGAAGCACCTAAAATTCGGTAGTGCTCATAGTCGAAATAGAACAAATACGGGGAGGGGTTCACGGAGCGTAAAGCTCTGTATAATTGAAAATCATCCCCTTTAAATCCTTGGGCAAAACGACGGGATGGGACAATTTGGAAAACATCCCCGCGTAAACAATGTTTGATACAGGTTTCCACAATTTCTTTTACTTGTGGATCTGTCAAGTTACTTGTCTCCTCCCCGACTAATTCAAAGCGCTCAGAATCGTAATGTGGCATGTTCAACAAATACGTAATCGTATCAAAGGAAGGCTCCGAACCATCGTAACTATGCGCATAAAGCGACATTTGATTATTGAAATGGTTGACCGCAACCACATAACGGTACACAAAATAGCGAATGGATGGAATTTCCGTTTCAGGATTTTTAGCTTGAATCTCAATATCCTCAAAGTAGGTTACCGCATCGTATGAAATATGGCCAAACAAACCATTAGCCATAGGCGAATCCCCTTTTTCTTTTTGAAAACCAAACCGATCCGCAAAAGCTTTTAGGGCTTGAATGGCATCCCGGCGGTTCTCCAAAGTGAACTTTTCTATGGACCCGTCAGGAAATGTTTGAATAACATTTGAATCTGTTAATTCAAATGAAGCAACAGGGTCAAAGGCAATATGTGAAAAACCGTGTTCCCGACCGTGGTAATCAGCGGATTCCAGAATCACGGAATTCTTGAAGTTTTTACGAATCTTCATGAAAATGCCGATTGGCGTGAGGGTGTCGGCCAACAGCGATTTTCTAGTAGTTCGAATTTGTATTATAGACATGTTTTCTAGGGACAAAATTAAAAAAGGCTTACTGAGAACAGCAAGCCTTTGGTAAACATATCATGTACACACAGCGAAACTGTTCAAGGGACTATTAGCCTTGCCACCAGTTTTTGTTGTATGTTGCTTTTGTCATTGTCGTATTAATTTCATGCAAATGTAAACTGAAATCTCTTAATTCAAAATTTTAGCCAATTAAATCCCACAAATTTCCATATAAATCCTCGAACACTAAGACCTGACCATATTCTTCTACCACCGGTCCACGCACAATTTTAACCTGGTGCTTCATCAAATTTTGATGGTCTTTTTCAAAATCATCTGTGTGCAAAAACAAGAAAACGCGGCCACCGGTTTGATTTCCTACACGGGATTTTTGTTCGTCAGTTGCAGCCTTGGCTAGTAATAATTGGCATGAACCCTCTCCCGACGGCTGAACTAAAACCCAACGTTTTACATCGCTAAGTCGGGTGTCTTCCACTAAACTAAAGCCAAGCTTTTCCGTGTACCAAGCAATTGCTTCGTCATAATCGGCGACCACAAGGGCGATGTGCATGAGGCGGTGGTTCATCATTCAGTAGTCAGTGGACAGTTAACAGTTGTCAGTTTAGTTTTCGTCGCGGCCTACGAAATTAAATGGGCTAATTAATTTCAATTCGGCTTTAATGGTATCGGAAACCGCTAGTCCGTCGATGAATGCGTGGAAAACAGCCTGGTCAATCTTGCCGTGGTGACGTGTCAAATCCTTCAACGCCTCGTATGGTTTTGGGAATGCCTCGCGACGCAAAACGGTTTGAATTGCCTCCGCAATCACTACCCAGTTATCTTCTAAATCCTGTTGGATTTTGCTGTTATTCAATTCTAATTTACTTAAACCTCGTTGTAAGGAATTCAAAGAAATCAATACGTGAGCCAAAGGCGTTCCCACATTACGTAAGACAGTCGAATCCGTTAAATCACGTTGCAAACGTGAAATCGGAAGCTTCGCAGATAAGAATTCAAAGAAGGCATTGGCCATCGCTAAGTTTCCTTCGGCATTTTCAAAATCAATTGGGTTTACTTTATGGGGCATCGCTGAAGAACCAATTTCCCCTGCCTTGATTTTTTGTTTGAAATAACCCATCGAAATGTATTGCCAAATGTCGCGAGACAAGTCAATAAGGATTGTATCCAAACGCTTTAGGCCATCAAAATAGGCCGCTAAATTATCGTAATGCTCAATTTGCGTCGTGTATTTTGACCGTGTAATCCCTAGATTCACATGTAAATTGGCAGCAAATTCCGGCCAATTAATCTCTGGAAATGATACCTGATGCGCATTGAAATTACCTGTTGCACCACCAAATTTTCCAGTAAAAGGCACTTGCGCCAACAAGTCTAGTTGGCGATTTAATCGCTCAACAAAAACCATAATTTCTTTTCCCAAGCGTGTCGGAGAAGCCGGTTGGCCATGTGTATGTGCCAACAATGGAATCTCTTTCCACTCAATTGCATAGGCTTCTAAAATCTCAATAACCGCCTGATAAGCGGGTAAGATAACCTGTTTGTGTGCCTCCGCTATCGAAAGTGGGATGGCTGTATTATTAATATCTTGGGATGTAAGTCCAAAGTGGATAAATTCAACGTATGGGGTTAGATCTCCAGGAAGTGCCAGCATTCGATCTTTGATGAAATACTCAACTGCCTTAACGTCATGGTTTGTTACTTTTTCGGTTTCCTTTATCCATTGCGCATCAGCTTCCGTGAAATTGGTATACATCACACGTAGTGCTGCAAAATGTTCCTTAGGAAAGCTCGCTAACGGAGCTAATGGAATTTCGCAAAGTGCGATGAAGTATTCAATCTCGACACGAACGCGATATTGGATTAACCCAAACTCAGAAAAATAAGGAGCGAGTGAGTGGGTTTGGCGACGGTAACGGCCATCAACTGGGGAGATTGCCGTAAGCAGATTTAAGTCCATAAGATCTATTCAAAGCGCAAAGGTACAACATTTTAAAAATTAATCTGTAATTTCGAATATGTTACAGCCCAGATATCTTTCGGTCGTTTTATCCTTTTTCATCTCAGGTGTGACTACGGCATTTATCTCGTTTTTGCCGTCGAGTGATTTGACCATTTTGGTCATTAGTTTCATTAGTTGTTTTATATTCGGTTCGATTTTAATCTATTTCGCACTCGATTATTTAGTATTTCAGGAGGTCAATCAACTGTATGACCGAATCAAGCAGATAAAAAAGAAAGATTTTACAATCACCCCACGCAAGCAGTTGGTGGAAAAAACAAATCCAATCGAACTCTTAAAAAAGGAATTAAATACCTACGTAGCATCCAAAGAGGGGGAGGTTCAAGATTTGAAGAAAGTGTCGAAGTACCGACAAGAATTTTTGGCAGATGTTTCTCATGAATTAAAAACTCCCATTTTTGCGGCTCAGGGTTTTGTTCATACGTTATTGGATAATCCAGAAGAGGACATTGAAATCCGTGTCAAATTCCTAGAAAAGGCAGCCAAAAGTTTAGATGGTTTAGATAATTTGGTTCAAGATTTATTAACTGTTTCTCAGATTGAAACAGGGGCAATTAAAATTGAAAAGAAGAAAATTAATCTTCGGCCATTAATTGAAGAATTATTCGAACAGTTGGAGGCAAAAGCCAAAAAAAGAGACGCTAAACTCAAACTCATCGCTCCTGTAGGAATGATTCAAGTTAAAGCTGATGAACAACGGATTTCGCAGGTGATTTTGAATTTGGTCGTTAATGCCATCAAATATGGCAAAGACAAGGGGCTTGTTCAGATTATCATAACAGAAAAGAAAAAAGTATACACAATATCGGTTGTGGATAATGGGCCTGGGATTCCGGAAGAGCACTTACATCGTATCTTTGAACGATTCTATCGGGTTGACAAAAGCCGCTCGAAAAATTCGGGAGGAACGGGGCTAGGACTTTCCATTGTTAAACACATCGTCCAAGCGCATAACAGTAAGATTTCGGTGCAATCGGAGATAAACAAGGGGACTCGGTTTGAGTTTAAGCTAGAAAAGGCTTAAGTCAATCGGCGTCAAATCAACATGTAGAGACGCGATACTAAACTGCCCCTTCTGTTAGACGCTCCGCATTTTCTGCAATGCGTAACTGCTCAATAAATTCAGCAATTTCGCCATCCATAACGGTAGGTAAATTATATACAGTTAGCCCAATCCGATGATCTGTAACACGGCCCTGCGGGTAATTATAGGTTCTAATTTTATCTGAGCGATCGCCTGTGCCAACCATCGATTTCCGATTTCCTGCGATCTCAGCGTTACGTTTTGCTAATTCGATTTCGTATAAACGCGAACGCAATACTGTCATCGCTTTGTCAAAATTCTTGATTTGGGAACGCTCATCTTGACATTGAACAACTAAACCAGAGGGAATGTGCGTCACACGAACTGCTGAGTAGGTTGTGTTTACGGATTGTCCACCTGCACCTGAGGAACAGAATGTGTCTTTGCGAATATCATTCATGTTGATTTGCACATCCACCTCATCAGCTTCTGGCATCACAGCAACGGTAGCTGCTGAGGTATGAATGCGTCCTGCTGATTCTGTGGCGGGGACACGCTGCACACGATGAACGCCAGATTCAAATTTCAATTTGGCATAAACATCCTCTCCTTGTACGGAAATAATAATCTCTTTATATCCTCCAGCTGAACCATCGGTAAAGTCCATAATTTGGAACGTCCAGCCTTGTTTCTCTGCAAACCGTTGATACATGCGAAATAAATCGCCCGCAAAAATAGACGCTTCATCTCCACCTGTTCCACCCCGAATTTCCAAAATACAATCCTTTGAATCGTTCGGATCACGTGGAATCAACAACTCCTTCAACACCTCTTGCATCTCTCTTTCTTGAGGAGCTAGTTCCTCCAATTCGGCTTTAGCCATATCACGAAAATCCTCGTCTTTTTCGGTTGCAATGACTGACTTAGCTTCCTCGATTGATTTTAATAAATTTTGGTAGGTGATGTATTGATCAACAATTTTTTGCAGGTCTTTGTACTCCTTACTTAAGGTCTTGAATTTCTTTAAATCCGAAACAATTTCCGGCATCGCAATCTGTTGTTCTACTTCAAGGAATCTCTCTC